>CAYVBN010000065.1:0-28228 GCA_964449645.1 uncultured Hyphomicrobiales bacterium | reverse complement strand
CTTGCGCGACGGCGCGCAGACGAACGGCGTCGACTTCACGCTCGCCGACAAGCTCGCCATCGCCGCGATGCTCGACGAGCTCGGCATCGATTACGTCGAGGGCGGCTATCCCGGCGCCAATCCGACCGACACCGAGCTGTTCGCGCACAAGCGCACGCTCGACACGACCTTCACCGCCTTCGGCATGACGCGCCGGCCCGGCCGTTCGGCCTCGAACGATCCCGGGCTCGCCGCGCTGCTCGGGGCCGAAGCCGACGCCATCTGCTTCGTCGCCAAGTCCTGGGACTATCACGTCTACGTCGCGCTCGAGACGACGCTCGAGGAGAATATCGCCTCGATCCGTGACAGCGTGCGCGCGGCGAAGGCCAAGGGCCGCGAAGTGCTGCTCGACTGCGAGCATTTCTTCGACGGCTACAAGGCGAACCCGGATTACGCGCTCGCCTGCGCCAGGACCGCCTACGAGGAAGGCGCGCGCTGGGTGGTGCTGTGCGACACCAACGGCGGCACGCTCCCGCACGAGGTGGAGGCGATCATCGCCGAGGTGTGCCGCCACATCCCGGGCGATCACATCGGCATTCATGCCCACAACGACACCGAGCAGGCGGTCGCCAATTCGCTCGCTGCGGTGCACGCCGGGGCTCGTCAGATCCAGGGCACTCTCAACGGACTGGGCGAGCGCTGCGGCAACGCCAATCTCGTCTCGATCATCCCGACACTGAAGCTCAAGGACGAATTCGCCCGCCGCTTCGAGACCGGCGTATCGGACGCGAAGCTCACGCATCTCGCGCACGTCTCGCGCACCCTCGACGAGATGCTCAATCGCGCGCCCAACCGGCACGCGCCCTATGTGGGCGAAAGCGCCTTCGCCACCAAGGCCGGCATTCATGCCTCGGCCATCCTCAAGGACCCCGCGACCTACGAGCACGTGGACCCGCGCGCGGTCGGCAATACCCGCAAGCTGCTCGTGTCCGACCAGGCCGGCCGCTCGAACGTCCTCGCCGAGCTCGATCGCATCGGCATCAAAATCGGCAAGGACGATCCGGGCGTGTCGCGTCTGCTCGACGCGGTGAAGGAGCGCGAGGCGGCGGGCTATTCCTACGAGGCGGCGGACGCCTCGTTCGAGCTTCTGGCGCGGCGCGTGCTCGGCAAGGTCCCGGAATATTTCGTCGTCGAGCAGTTCGATGTGAATGTCGAGCAGCGCTACAACTCCATGGGCCAGCGCGTCACGGTGGCCATGGCGGTCGTGAAGGTGAAGGTCGGCGACGAGACGCTGATCTCGGCCGGCGAAGGGAACGGCCCGGTCAACGCGCTCGACGTGGCGCTGCGCAAGGACCTCGGCAAATACCAGGGCTACATCACGGGCCTTGAGCTCACCGACTACCGCGTGCGTATCCTCAATGCGGGAACGCAGGCGGTCACCCGCGTGCTGATCGAAAGTCGCGACGAAACCGGCGAGCGATGGACCACCGTGGGCGTGTCGTCGAACATCATCGACGCGTCGTTCCAGGCCCTGATGGATTCGATCGTCTACAAGCTCGTGAAGTCGGGCGCGCCGGCATGACGGCCGATACGTCCGGGCCCGAGCGCGACATGCGCATCCGGCCGTGATCGACCACGTGTCCATCGCGGTGCGCGACCTCGCGGCGGCGACGCGCTTCTACGAGACGGTGCTCGCGACGCTCGACTACGCGAAACGCGACGTGCGGCCGATGACGGTCGGCTTCGGCAAGCGCTATTCCGAGTTCTGGCTCAACCATCGTCCCGACATGACCGCAATGGACGCGGACAGCGGTGCCCATATCTGCCTGCGGGCGCGCAGCCGCGCCGCCGTCGCGGCGTTCCACGCCGCAGCGCTTGCCGCGGGTGCGACCTGTGACGGTGCGCCGGGCGAGCGTCCGCAGCACGGGACGGGCTATTACGCGGCCTTCATCCGCGATCCGGACGGAAACCGGATCGAGGCCGTCACCTTTCTGAGCGAAGGGTAGCCGCAGCTCCCGGGCTGTGGACCGCTGCCCCGCAGGTCCCTTGACGGGCGGGACCTCGCCCCGGAATGTGCCGGCGGGAGCTTCCGCGCACGGACGGAAGCACGGGGTACCTTCACCGCAATCGCGCATGCTGTTCCAATCCCAGGGATTCGTCCTCGTTTTCCTGCCTGCGGCGCTCGCGTGCTACTACGCGCTCGCGGGGACGATGGCCGCGCGTCAGTGGGTCCTGATCTCGGCCTCGCTCGTCTTCTACGGCTGGTGGGACGTGCGTTTCGTGCCGCTCCTGGTCGGGCAGATCGGCGCGTCGTGGCTGCTCGCGTGTCTGCACGAGCGGACCGGGTGCCGATCGTGGCTTCACGTCGGTATCGCGCTCAATCTGCTCTCGCTCGCAACGTTCAAATATCTCGATTTTCTGCTCGGCAGCGCCGAGACGCTGACGGGCCTCGTGTTGCCGCGCGCCCATCTGGTGCTGCCGATCGGCATCAGCTTCTTCTCGTTCCAGCTCATCTCCTATCTGGTCGACCGATTGCGCAAGGACGCGCCGATCTATCCGTTCCGCGCCTTCGCTTCCTTCGTGCTGCTGTTCCCGCATCTCATCGCCGGGCCGATCGTTCGCCACAATGAGCTGGTGCCGCAGTTCCTCCGCGACCCGCGCGGGGAGGGACTTTGGCGGAATGTCGCCACCGGGCTCATCCTGTTCACCCTCGGATTCGCCAAGAAGGTGCTGCTCTCGGACAAGCTCGCCGAGATCGTCGACAAGTCGTTCGCGGACGCGGCGCGGCATGCGCTTGATTTCGGCGACGCCTGGACGGCGGCGCTCGCGTTCTCGTTCCAGCTCTTCCTCGATTTCTCCGCCTACACCGAGATGGCGATCGGCATTGCGCTGATGTTTGGGCTGGTGCTGCCGGAGAATTTCCGCCGGCCCTATCTCGCGACCGACCTGCGCGACTTCTGGCGGCGCTGGCACATCTCACTGTCCACCTTCATGCGCGACTACCTCTACATTCCACTCGGCGGGAGCCGGGCAGGGCCGGCGCGCTACATCGTGGCGACGCTCGCCACGATGGGACTGTGCGGCCTGTGGCACGGCGCCGGCTGGACGTTCGTCGCTTGGGGACTGTGGCACGGCGTCGGTCTCGTCGTCTGCCGGGGCTGGCAACAATTGAAACGTCCGCTGCCGGCATTCGCCGGCTGGGCGCTGACGATGGCGTTCGTCCTCGTCGGCTGGGTGCTGTTCCGCGCCGCCGATTTTGCGACCGCAAGCTCCGTGCTCATGTCGATGACGGGGGCGGCGGGAATGACCGGTTCGCTGCATCATGTCGGACTTCTTCTGGCGGGGGCCGCGGTCGCCGCGCTCGTTCCTTCCGCGCACGAGATCAAGAACGGCCTGCCGTCGCTGCCGCCGATCTTCGCCCGGGCGGCTCCATTGCTCGGCGCGGCGCTGGCCGTGCTCGCCGGATTGTGCGTTCTCGAGGTCGGTCTGGGGCCTCCGCTGAACTTCATCTATTTCCAGTTCTGAGGCGCGCGTGCTGCAGTGGACCGAGACCGCGCAGCAGACGACGGCCGACCGCGCTTGGCGCCGCTTCGTCGCCAGTTTCCTCGCCGTGTTCGTCGGCGGGCTGGCGGCGATCTACGCGTTCATTCTTCTGGTCGATCCATACGACACCGGCCGCTTTCCGGCGCTTCCACTATCCGGCGTCGCCGAACCCTACAAGGCGACGGCGAATGTCAGCCGCGCGCGTGACCCGCAGTTCAACGCGGCAGTGATCGGAAATTCGCACGGGCAGCTTCTCGATCCGGCGCGTCTCTCGCATGCGACGGGCCTGAGCGTCGTGCAGCTCACCACGCCAGGCTCCGGCCCGCGAGAGCAGCTGGCGACGATGCGGTGGTTCCTGCGGCATCACCCCGACGCGGCGGCGATCATCATCACCATCGACAATCGATGGTGCGGGCAGGATCCGCGCATTCCGGTCACCTATCCGTTCCCCTTCTGGCTCTACCGGGGCGATCTCGAATATCTCGCCAATGTGCTGAGCACGCGCTCGCTTGGCGCGGCCTCCAAACGACTGATGCTGCAGTTCGGGCGCGGCGTCGCTGCCAACCGGGACGGAGCCTCGGACTACGAGGCCGGCCGTGCGTGGAACTTCCACCCGGGAATCCCGGAGAGGTTCGCCGCGGCTGCGACGTCCGCAGCCGGCCCCGTCCTCGATCTCCCATATCCGGCGCTCGAGCGCCTCATGTCGGCCGCGGCCGGCCTGTCGCCGTCGACACGGCTCGTCCTCGTCATGCCGCCCGTGTTCTACACGGCCTTGCCGGGTGCCGGATCGCGCTCGGCCGCCGAGCTTGCGAGCTGCAAGGCCGTGTTCGCGCGCTGGACCGGCCAGCGGCCGGGCAGCGTCTTCCTCGATTTTCTCGTCGATACGCCGATGAGCCGCGACCCGCATAACTTCATGGACACGGAGCACTACCGCTCCGCATTCGCCCGCGAGATCGAGCGCCGGATTGCCGCGGCGCTCGCGGGCACGGTCATGCGGCCGGAAGCGAACGCGCGCCGCGAGCAATAGATTTCAGGCCGCGCTGCTTTTGCGGCGAACCGGTATCCCGTCGAAAATGCTCCCGCGCGCGCTTGTTCGGGCCGCGCTCAGAGGCCTTCCGCGGCCGGCTCCTTGATCGCCTTCTGCGCCTCGGACACGGAGGCGGCGGCCGCGCGCAGCTTGGGCAGGATATCCTCGACCCGGTCGGCCATCAGGACGTCCACCGTCAGTCCGGGGCGGATGAACGCGAGCGCGCGCATGTGCTCGAGCAGCGCCCGCAGCGGGTTCCAGAATCCGTGGATGTTGGCCAGCAGCACCGGCTTGCGGTGCCGTCCAAGCTGCGCCCACGTCAATTGCTCGACCAGCTCTTCGAGGGTGCCGAGGCCGCCCGGCAGTGCCACGAAGGCGTCCGCCCGCTTGAACATCTGCCATTTCCGATCGTGCAGATTGCGCGTGACGATCATCTCCTGCACGCGCGTCAGCGCATGCTCGCGCGCGGTGAGGAATTCCGGGATGATGCCGGTGACCTCGCCGCCGTGGTCGAGGACGGAGGTGGCGAGGGCTCCCATGAGGCCGACCGAGCCTCCGCCATAAACAAGACGGACGCCCTCGGTCGCGAGGATTTCACCGAAGCGGCGGGCACCGTCCACGAAGGCCGGATCCGTTCCCGGACCCGAGCCGCAGTAAACACAAATGGTTTTGATCTTGCTCATAGGCCGGATGTGGCAATGGTGTTGCGGCAACGTCAAGGCAGGGCGCAGAGGCCGAGTGCGGAGAATGGGTTAACACCGATCGGGCCAGTTGGTTCGAGGGGCCGCGCGGCGGCTCGTTCAAGCCTGTGCGCGGAACGCGGAAAATCCAGCGTTTCCAGATGATTCTTGCCCGCCGATCACCTATATGAGGCGCGTCCGTGCGCGCAGGCAGCCACGGAGAGAACAACAGTCTAACGGCCCGCGCCGCGGTCCGCCATAATCCGGGCAGTCGATGACCGACACGTATGTGCGACCGACCCATGCGATGAAACGTGACGTCTCGGCGGAAGGCGGCGCGCTGTTTCGCACGCTGTTCAATTTGTGGCCGTTCATCTGGCCCTCCGACCGCAGCGATCTGCGCCTGCGCGTGGTCCTGGCGCTGGTCCTGATGGTGCTTGCCAAGCTCGCCACCATGGCGGTGCCGTTCACCTTCAAGTGGGCGACCGATGCGCTGGCGGGTCACGGCAGCGCGCCGGTCGCGCCCGGCTCGTGGTTCGGCTGGGCGCTCGCGGCGCCGATCATGCTGACGATCGCCTACGGCCTGACGCGTGTCCTGATGGCGCTGCTGACGCAGCTGCGGGACGGCACGTTCGCCAAGGTGGCCATGAACGCAGTGCGGCGGCTCGCCATCCTCACCTTCGAGCACATGCACCTCTTGTCGCTGCGCTTCCATCTCGAGCGCAAGACGGGCGGCCTCACGCGCGTGCTGGAGCGCGGACGCAACGGCATCGAGACGATCGTCCGCATGGTGATCCTGCAGCTCGTGCCCACCATCGTCGAGCTGGTGATGATCATCGGCGTGCTGCTCTACGTGTTCGACTGGCGCTACGTGGTGACGGTGACGGTCACGGTCGCGCTCTACATGTGGTTCACCTACGTGGCGACCGAGTGGCGCATCGGCATCCGCCGCACCATGAACGAGAGCGACAGCGACGCCAACACCAAGGCCATCGATTCGCTCCTCAACTACGAGACGGTGAAATATTTCAGCGCCGAGGAGCGCGAGAAGCGGCGCTACGACCGCTCGATGGCGCGCTACGAAGGCGCGAGCGTCAAGGCGTACACGTCGCTCGCCGTGCTCAACGCCGGCCAGGCGGCGATCTTCACCGTCGGCCTGACCGTCGCCATGGGAATGTGCGCCTATGGGATCGCCCACGGGACGCAATCCGTCGGCGATTTCGTCATGATCAACGCCATGATGATTCAGCTCTACCAGCCGCTGAACTTCATGGGCATGGTCTATCGCGAGATCAAACAGGCGATCATTGACATCGAGAGCATGTTCTCG
The DNA here is from genome assembly GCA_964449645.1 of uncultured Hyphomicrobiales bacterium. Lineage (GTDB taxonomy): Bacteria > Pseudomonadota > Alphaproteobacteria > Rhizobiales > Xanthobacteraceae > CAYVBN01. Next base: position 21,669 of record CAYVBN010000065.1, on the reverse strand, counting down.
ATCCTGTCGCGTCCGCCGGAGATCAAGGACAAGCCCGACGCCAAGCCGCTCGTCGTCCGGAACGGAACCATCCGCTTCGAGGACGTGACCTTCGCCTACGACCCCGACCGGAAGATCCTGAAGGGGATCAGCTTCGAGGTGCCGGCCGGGCGCACGGTCGCGATCGTCGGACCGTCCGGCGCCGGCAAGTCGACGATTTCGCGGCTGCTCTTCCGCTTCTACGACGTCACCGGCGGCCGTATCCTGATCGACGATCAGGACATCCGCGATGTCACGCAGTCGTCGCTGCGCGAGGCGATCGGCATGGTTCCGCAGGATACGGTCCTGTTCAACGACACGATCCGCTACAACATCCGCTACGGCCGCTGGGACGCGAGCGACGCCGAGGTCGAGGAAGCGGCGCGGCTCGCGCAGATCGACACCTTCATCCGCATGGCGCCGAAGGGTTACGAGACCGAGGTTGGCGAGCGCGGCCTCAAGCTCTCGGGCGGCGAGAAGCAGCGCGTGGCCATTGCCCGGACGATTCTGAAGCGGCCGCCGATCCTGCTGCTCGACGAGGCCACCTCGGCGCTCGACAGCCACACCGAAAAGGAAATCCAGGATGCGCTCGACCGGGTGTCGCGCAACCGCACGACGCTGGTGATTGCACACCGTCTCTCGACCATCGTCGGCGCCGACGAGATCGTGGTGCTCGAGCGCGGCGAGATCGTCGAACGCGGCACGCACCACCAGCTCCTTGTCAAGGGCGGCCTTTACGCCAGCATGTGGAATCGCCAGCGCGAGGCAGAGCAGGCGCGCGAGAAGTTGGCGCTCGCCGACGACGATGGCTCGACCCCGAACCGCAATCCACCCGACGTCGAGCCGGCGCCGGAACCGCCGCCCGAGCTGCCGCCCGACGTCGTCACGCCGGCCACGGCCGCAGAATGAAAAACACCCTGTCTCCGCCGGAGGCAGCGATGTGCCGGGCGCCAACGTGCGGATGTGAGGGAAAGCGAGGTCGCCACTGTCGCGCGGTCGCGCTCGCGGCGTAGAGCCATCATCCACAACGCGAAATCAAATCGTCGGCGCCCTATCAGCGCGATGGGGCGGAACAGCCGTCTCCCGGCGTCTTTCCGGCCTCGGCACTCGACGCGTTCACGGCGGCCATGGCTTCGAGCGTCGCGGCATTGGGGCAGTAGTCGTGCCAGGCGCCGTTGGCGATGCCGTCCGGGTTGCGTGCGAGATCGCGGAGACAGGCCGTTCGGCTCTCGCACAGGCTGCAGGCTCGTTCCATGTCCTTCAGGACCGCGCCCCCCAGCCACGATATCTTGCCCGGATCGATGTGCAGTGCGGCCATGCGCCGATGGAGAAGACGTGCGTCGTCTTCCGGGTGACGCATCAAGGTCTTCAATTCGAACACCGAGACGCCAATGTCCTTGGCTATCTGATCGAGGTCTTCGCCGCTGAGGGCCTCTACCTCCCTCAGTTTGGAGTTTCGCCAGTTGTGCCACCAGCGTGCGACCGCGCCGAGGATGGGTGGCCGAGATGCGGGCAAGTTGGTCATCGAAACCTCCTCTTCCCGAGGAGGTCATCATCCGCGGTGGGTGGCTCGGTGCATTGACACAGGTCAACCGGGGTCCGGCGCTGGGAGGCCGGGCCGGGCGGGCAGGACGGATCGCGGCTCAATAGTCGTCGATCTTCAGCAGCGGGAAAGTGCTCAGGACGTGCGGCGGGACGACCGGCTGGGCGCCATGCAGGCACAAACGGTCGAACTCGGCCCAGGTCCGAACCCCGAGCAGGCTGAGCGTGCGGGTGATCTCGTCCTCGAGAAGCTCGAGCATGCGCACGGCGCCGGAGTGGCCGGCTGTCGTCACGCCGGCCACGGCCGCAGAATGAGGCCGCGCCCCGGAGTGGGGGGGCTTCCTGCCTGTTATGGCGGGCCGAACAGGCCCGGAAACCCGCTGGGCCGTTCGCTCAGGCCGCCAGGCGCGGCCAGCCCAGACACCGCGCCAGTCCGCGTCCCATGACGGCCGGCAATTCCTGCGCGGATAGGAAACCGCTGCTCTCGGTAAACATGGTTACGCACTGCTTGTAGGAAACCCCTTTGGGGAGGCGGGTGAGATCCGATCCCCAAAAGCATCGGTCTGGGCCGAAAGCATCCACCACCCGACGAATCTGGCGTTGGATGTTCTGGAACGGGTAGGGTTCGGTCGAATAGCAGGGTGCCGCCGAGACCTTCACGAAGATGTTCGGATGACCGGCGAGCCCGAGCAGCCTGTCGACCGCTTTATTCGCCTCTGCGTCGATATCCCTGCGAGCGAAACCCATGTGATCCAGGATCAGGCGCAAGCGTGGATGGCGCGCAGCGATGTCGGCGAGCGTGGCGAGTCCTTCCGGAGCATGGACCATGACCGGAATGGAGAGCCGCTCCGCCTCGGGCCAGAACCAGTCGGCTGTTCCATCGGTCAAGGCCCCGCGACTGTCGGCACGATGGAAGGTGAGACGCACGCCGAGCAGGCCGGGCTGCTCGACCCAGTGACGAAGACTATGTGGGGCATTCGGATCGTCGAGAGATATTCTGCCCATGACGGCGAAGCGATCAGGATGCTTGCGGACCGCCTCCAACGCATAGTCGTTGCGAGCGCCCTCGAAGGCTCGCGGGACCAGGATTGCGGCGTCCACTCCCGCCGCGTCCATCTGCTGCAAGAGTTCCTCATAGGTGAAATGCCGGGGCTCCCCCGCATGAGAGTCCGCCCCTGGAAGCGACTCCCAGATGTGGACTTGCGAATCGACGATTTTCACACGTTCCCCCGATTCAGCCAGAAACGACACGATTGCTCAGCACGCCGAGACCAGTGATTTCGATTTCAATGAGGTCACCCGGCCCCACATTGCGGGGGAGTTCGTCCGTGCCGAGCCAGACAACGTCGCCGGGGTGCAGCGTGTTGTAACGTGAGATCGAACTGATGACTTCCCCCGGGCTGAACAGCATGTTGGCGGTGGGAAAGCTGTGCACTTCCTCGCCATTCAGCCGGACCTTGGTCGTCATCGTCCGCACGTCGAGGCCGGTCACGATCCAGGGCCCCATGGGCTTGAACGTATCGGCGTTCTTGCCGCGCAGATTGGTGGGGTCGTTCTTCTGCCAATCGCGCTCGGTCAGATCGTTGCCGATGGTCCAGCCGAAGATGCACTCCTCGGCCTCCCGCGGCGTAACGTTCTTCGTGCGCTTGCCGATAACCGCGACCAATTCGCCCTCGTATTGGAAATTCGGCCCCGAGTCCTTTGGTTTGACGATGTTCTCTCCCGTCGCGATCAATGCGTTATTCGACCGATAGCCGACGCGCGGCTCCGAGTAGAACTTGGGTGAGGTGCCCTTGACCTTCGCCCGCTCGAGGACGTGCATGCGGTAGTTCGAGCCGATGGCGTAGAAATTGCCCGGTATGACCGGGACCAGCAGCTTTACCTGGGCCAGGGGAAGCGTCCTCGCTGTCCGTTCGTACGTGCCGAAGGGAGAACCGTCGACCTCGATGACAAGGTCATCCTCGACGAGGCCGACGCCTTCGCGCTTTCCATCGGAAAAGCGGCACCAGATCTGTCCCAACGGGGATCTCCTTCTTCAGATGTCACAGTTCGGATTGTCTCGGCGGAGTCCCCGTCAGGTCCCTACGTCCTGCGATATCGGGGCGCGCCATTTCAGCAGCTTGCGCTCCACGGCCGTAAGCAGGGCATCAGCGGCCAGCGCGATGGCAGCGAGCACGATCATCGCCGCGAAAACCCCGTCAGCATGGAACAGGCCCTGCTCGGTCACGACGAGAAGCCCCAGCCCCTGACGCGCGCCGAGGAATTCACCGACCACGGCGCCGACGAGGGCAAAACCGAAGCTGACGTGGAGGCTCGCGAGGATCCAGCTGATGGCGGACGGAACGACCACCGACATCGTTACTTGCCAGCGACTTGCGCCCAAAATCCTCGCGTTCTCTATGAGAGCTTTGTCGACTTCCCGCACGCCCTGGAAGGCATTGCCGAAGACCACGAAGAACACCATGACGACGGCTAGCGCCACCTTGGAACCGGAATCGATTCCGAGCGCGATGACGAAGATGCTGCCCAAGACGATACGCGGAATCGAATTTGCGACTTTGATGTAGATGCTGAATACGTCGGCCATGAACTTGTTTCGGCCGAGGACCATGCCAAGCACGATGCCGAGCACCGCACCGATGAGGAAGCCGAGCACAGTTTCGTGCAGCGTCACCCAGATCTGAGCAAGCAGGGAGCCCTGCGACGTGCCGTCTCGGATCCACCCCACAAGCGTGGCGATGATCGCGGAGGGTTTCGAAAAGAAGAAAGGATCGATCAAGCCGGTCGAGGCGGCGAGCTCCCAGGAGCCCAGAAGAAGGATGAAGATGAGAACCCGGATGGCCAGGATGAGCTGCGCGCGGTGTCTGACCTTGGCCTGAGTGCGGGAGCGCGGCGCGTCGGCGCGCGATGCCGCATCGATCTTGCTTGTGCTGGAGGCATTGCTGACAGACATCTTGGCGCCTCGCCGTCTCACGCCACAGCCATGGAACGGGCCATGCCGATGCGGGCTTCGTCTCTGAGGTCGTTCCAAATCGTGTGACAGAGTTCCATGAACCGCGGCTCATAGCGGATTTCTGTCGTGACCCGCGGTCGAGGCAGATCGATCACGTAAGACGCCTTCACCCGGGCGGGCCGGGCGGTGAGGACGATCACGCGGTCGGCCAGCGCGACGGCTTCCTCCAGGTCGTGGGTCACGAACACAACGGAAGCCCGGGCGCTGGCCCAGAGGGTAAGAAGCTCGTCCTGCATGAACGTTCTCGTCTGTACGTCCAACGCGCTGAACGGCTCGTCCATGAGGAGGATTTCGGGCTCGTTGATGAAGGTTTGCGCCAGCGCCACCCGCTTGCGCATCCCTCCCGACAGTTGATGCGGGTAATGCTGCTCGAAGCCCTTGAGCCCGACCTTCTCGATCCACATGCGCGCTCCGTCGAACGCGCGCGTCTTCGGCATGCCACGATATCGCGGACCGGCGCTGACGTTTCCGATCACCGTTCTCCAGGGAAACAGGGCGTCCGTCTGAAAAACGAATCCGATCCGCCTGTCTATCCCGCTCACGGGCTTGCCCATCACCTTGACGGCGCCCGATTCCGGCCGGAGCAGCCCTGTGATGAGGTTGAGCGTTGTGGACTTGCCGCAGCCCGTCGGTCCGACGATGGCCACGAATTCTCCCTGGCCGACCCGCAAATTGAAGTCTCGCAGCGTCGGTACGGATTCGCCGTTCCCCGAAACGAAGCTGAGATTGATGTTCGCGAGTTCGATCGTGGACTCGGGATGCGGTTCTGGCATTACGGCTATCAAACTTCCGGTCGTGCGATATGCGATCCATGGACCGCGGTGGATCCGATCACCCGTCAGTGGTGACCGGCGCTGACAAACTCGTTGGTGTATGTCTTCGACAGGTCGATTTTGTCCGCCGAGATCTTGTTTCCGAACTGGGTCAGAACGCCAAGGACGACCTTGGGACCGTCCCCGGGCATACGACCGTCCGGCGTAAAGGAGCCGATGCTGTTGGCGAGCGCGCGCAGGTAGATGTCCTTGTTGCCGTTGTAATAGCTGGGCGGCATTTTTCCGGCGATATCCGCGGCCGAATGGGTCGCGATGTAGTGAAGCGCCCGCGTGAAGGCATGCGCCAGCTTGGCTGCGGTCGCCTTGTTCTTCTCGAGCCAGTCTGCCCGGACGTAGAGCGCCGAACCCGGATAGTCACCTCCGAGCGCCTTGCGTGTGTCCTCGGGCGTTCGCAAGTCGACGAGAACCTTGGCATCTCCGTTGTTGACCAGAATGGAGATGGTCGGCTCCTGCGTCATGCCGGCCTGGACGCGTCCCTGCTGGAAGGCGCTGATGAAAGTGTTTCCCGCGCCTGCGGCGATGAAGCTGGCGTCCGAGACCTTCAGGCCTCCGCGCACCAGGATATCCTGGCTGAGGAAATGCGTAAGTGAGCCGAAGCCCGTCACCGCGATGGTCTTCCCCTTCAAACCGGCCACAGACGTAATCTCGGGCGCTTTGGTGGACACCATCAGCGCCTCTTGGGGCGAGGCCGAAATCTGGACGATGGACGTGACGTACTTGCCCTTCGCCTGAATGTGGATCGACTGCTCGTAGGCGCCCACGACAGCTTCGGCCGAACCGGACAAGAGGCCTGTCTCGGAGATCGATCCGGCGGTCACCGAAATCAGTTCGACGTCCAGCCCCTCGTCTTTGTAGTAGCCGAGCTGTTCTGCGAGCTTGGCCGGCAGATACAGGATCTTCTCGACTCCGCCGACCATGATCCTTACGCGCTCGGCAGCGGTGGATGCCGAAGTCGACGAAACGAGACACGAAAGGACGAGGAGCAGCCCTGCCATTGTCGTTCGCATAATTTATTCCTCCCGATGTTCTTTGAAACAGCGAAGCCGCCGCCAAGCGGCGATTGGTGGGGGCCTCCGGTTCACCGCCCTTCGAGCGCGAGCAGGCGGCGTGCATGTGTTTCAGGCGCGAACTTCTGCTCCTTGATCCAGCCCGCGACCTCGCGATAGCTCGCGAACCACACGTCCGGAAACTGGTGCATGTATTTGAAGAGCTTGTCGAAGACTGCCGAGACCATTGGCCGTCCGCCGAAATGGCAATGGAGCGACAAGGCAAGAAAGGCCGGCGCCTCGCGGACGTACAGATAATCGAATGTCTCCTTGTAGATCTCCCAGAGGTCCATGGTGCTGGATCGCAAGACCCGGTGATCCGTGAAGTCGCTGCCTGGAATGTGAACGATCGCGCCGCCGCCGCATTGGACGAGCTGCGGCAGATCAACGTCACGCCCGTCGCCGTGCCACAGCATGCCCTCGTCGACTAGGAAACGACGGGTGTTTTCCGTGAAGGCGATAACGGGACTCACCCAGCCGCTCGGTCTCTCGCCGGTTACGTTCTCCAGAATATCCAGCGAGCGCCGAATGGTCGCGCTCTCCTCGTCGGGAGACATGTAGGCAAGAAGTTGATCCTGAACGTATCCGTGCCCGGCGACTTCGTGCCCCGAGCGCACGATTTGCTTCACGGCGTCCGGATAAAGCTCCGCGCACCGAGCATTCACGCAGAAGGTCCCGCGCATGTTGTTCTCGGTCAGCAGATTGATGATGCGCCAGACGCCCGTCTTGCCGCCGTAAGATCCCCAGGCGATGCCGGCATGATCGATCGTGCCGGGCTTGAGTCCGGTTGCCTGAACCGAGATGGGCGGCGCTTTGCCCTCCGACCAGGTTTCCAGCATCACCGTGACGGCGACCGCGATGCGCCGGTCTTTTGGCCAATGAAACGTCTGGGTTTTCATCGTCGTTCCGTATGCCGCAGCCGAGAGAGGTGCCTGACCTCGACATGCCCCGCTGATCATAATTACCCGTACCGAAATCCCAGCAGGTACGCCACTTTACCACCATAAACAGATCGGCGAACGGGCAGCATTACAAAGTGGTGCCGGTTACATAAATTTCTGCTAAGTGCAGTGCGATGGACTCTGGTTCCCAGCACTTGCTTCCTCGCCTCGGCGGGCTTCGGGTTTTCGATACGATTGCCGCGCATGGCACGATGAGCAGCGCGGCGGCCACCCTGAGGCTGACTCAGCCGGCGGTTACACGCGCGATCAAGACTCTGGAGCTGGAGCTTGGCGCGGAGCTTCTGGAACGACGGCGGGGTGGAAGTTTCCTGACACGCGAAGGTGCGATCCTTGCCCGCCGGACGCGGCGCGCTTTCGCTCAGATCGCAGCGGCCGTAAGCGAGGCGGTCGGGAAAGACGTGGCCAGCGATGCGGTCGTGCGGACGGTCCGAAATATTCGCGATGTTCACATCCGCGGTCTGCGGGCGATCTGGACGTCGGGAAGTTTCAAGGGCGCGGCGATCGCACTCGGCCTTGCCGAGCCGAGCCTGCAGCGACCTGCGCGCGAGTTGGAGCGATTGCTCAGGATCCCGCTTTATCGCCGCACGGTGGAAGGCCTGGGCCTCACGCCGACGGGTCTGGAGCTTGCAAGGCGCTTCACCTTGGCGATGGTCGAAGTCTCGACGGCGATCGAAGAACTCGCGGCTCATCGCGAGCGCGCGGGGACGACTATTCGCGTCGGCGTCCTGCCATTCGCACCGAACCGGCTCCTTGCAAGTGCGGTGGAGGTTTTGATCGAGCGCCATCCGCGCTCGCGAATTGTCATCGACGAGAGGCTTAACAACGACCTTGTCACAAGGCTCCGGAGCGGGGCAATCGACTTCATTTTTGGAGCCCTTAGCGCGACCTCCCGGTTCGACGATCTCGGCGAGGACCTCCTTTTCGCCGATCCCTATCGCGTGGTGTGCCGGCGAGCGCATCCGCTTCTGGCGAGCAAAATGCCTCTGAGCGACATAAAGAACTACGGTTGGGTATTGCCTGCGTCCAACCTGCGGCGACGAATCGTGCTCGATGCCTTCCTCGGAAGCTGGGAAACGCCGCCTCAGCCCCAATTCGAGGTGAACGGTGCGGATGCGACGATCGGCTCACTCGTCACGAGCGACCGCCTGACGTTGCTGCCGCGCGTCTGCGTAGAAGACAACATCGGCGCACTGTCCACGCTGGATGTCGCCGTTCCGCAGCCTGCCAGATGGGTCGGAATCACACGCCGCATCGACTGGTTGCCCACATTGCCTCAGGCCGATCTGATCAAGATATTGAAGGCCAAATGCGCAAGCCGCCTGTCCCTCGCCTGATGCCACGGCCATGAAGGCTCAGTACCGGTAGTCGTCGATCTTCAGCAGCGGGAAGGCGCTCAGGACGTGCGGCGGGACGACCGGCTGGGCGCCATGCAGGCACGAACGGTCGAGCTCGGCCCAGGTCCGAACCCCGAGCAGGCCGAGCGTGCGGGTGATCTCGTCCTCGAGAAGTTCGAGCATGCGCACGACGCCGGCGCGGCCGCCGGCCGCGAGCGCGTAGCACTGCATCCGGCCGAGGCCGACGAGGTCGGCCCCGGTGGCGATCGCTTTCACCACATCGGTCCCGCGGCAGAACGAGCCGTCGACGAGAATCTTCGCCCGCCCGGCGACGGCGTCGACGATTTCGGGCAGCACGTCGAAGCTTCCGCGGCCTTGGTCGAGCTGCCGCCCGCCGTGGTTGGAGACATAGATCCAGTCGACGCCGTGCTCGACCGCGATCTGCGCGTCTTCGGCCGTCGAAATACCCTTGATCACCAGCGGGATTGGGAACCGCTTCTTGATGCGCGCGACAGTACGCCAGTCGAGCGCCGCCTGGAACGTGCTGCCGGACGCGCGCCGCCGCCCGTTGGTGACGAAACGCTTGGCGAGGTCGCGTTCGCGGCGGCTGTAGATCGCCGTGTCGACCGTCAGGCAGAACGCCGTGTAGCCGTGCGCGAGGGCGCGGGCGACGTGGTCGTCGACCCACGCCTCGTCGCCGCGGACGTAGAGTTGATAGATCCGCAGCGCGTCGGGCGCCGCTGCGGCAAGCGCTTCGAGCCCCGGGTCGCAGGCCGAGCTCAGCGCATGGGCGACGCCGAACTCGTGAGCCGCCTGCGCGACGGAGGCCGCTCCGTCGCGATGAAAGCTCTCGAGCGAGCCGATCGGCGCGAGCAGGATCGGAAGCCGCAGCTTGCGGCCGAAGCGTTCGACAGAGAGGTCGATGCTGCTCACGTCGCGCAGCACGCGCGGCCGCAAGGCGACGGAGTCGAGCGCCATCCGGTTGCGCTTGAGCGTCGTCTCGCTCTCCGCGCCGCCGACGATGTAGTCCCAATTGTTCTGATCGAGCGCGCAGCGCGCGCGGGCGACGATTTCGTGCAGGGTGAGGAAATCCGTCGCGCCCGCGTCGATGCGCAAAGCGGCCGTCTGTTCCGGGCTGGGTGGCTGCATGGGGTCCCGATCGGTTCGACAGGTTGGGATGAGGCGCTGGCCGCCATGATCCCGGACCGTCCAACTCCGGTCAATTGGCGTGTCCGGACGGTCCGGCCCCGCCGGAGGCGGCTCCCGATGCTTGCGCCGACCCGGAATTCCCGACGAAATCGACTTCGGTTCCGCGCTTGACCATCGCCGCCAGGGCGAGGGCGTCCCAGTTGGTGAGGCGGATGCAGCCGTGCGATTCGGTCTTGCCGATGTTGTCGGGATTCGGTGTCCCGTGAATCCCGTAAGACGGCGCCGTCAGGTCGATCCAGACGACGCCGACCGGGTTGTTCGGTCCGGGTTTGATCGTGATCTTGTGCTTCGCTTTCACGCCCCTGAACCGGAACTTCGGATCGTAGTGATAGGTGGGGTTCTTCGCCACGCGACGAACCTTGAAGGTGCCGCTGGGTGCGGGCTTTTCCTCGCTGCCGATCGAGGCAGGATAGAATCCGAGCAGGTGTCCGTCTCGGTCGAACGCGCTGACCGAGCGGTCCTGTTTGTCGACGACGATCTTCGATACGGCTCCGTTGCGATGCCTGTCTTCCACATTCGCGACCGTGAGCCGCGTTCCGGGCCGGCGGAACGAGGCGCGCGAATTGAGCTCCTCGATGAGCCGCTGCGACATGTGAAAGCGCTCCGCCAAGGCCTGCCGCGGCCCCGTGTAGGACAGGTGCGGCAGGCGCGCCATGGCCTCGAAGCGTTTTGGAATCTTGTGGACATAGTGCGCGTCGACGTCGGCCCGGGTGATCTCATAATCGCGCAGGACCGGATCGGAGGAGGTGGCGGTGAGCCGGTCGAAGGTCTGCGCATCGAGATTGCCGCTGTCAGCCAGCCCGTTCTGGCGCTGGAAGGCGACGAGCGCCTTCTTGAAGTTGTCGCCGGTGCGTCCGTCGATGACGCCGGGCGAGAACCCTGCGCGATCGAGCAGCACCTCCGCCTTGATGACGAGGGCGCTCGTCCGGTTCTTCGACACCGGCCCGAACGTGGCATTGTTCACCGCGTCGGCCGAAAGCGTCCCGCCACGCCCGGTCTCCACCGTTGCAAGGAGCGCTGCAGCGCACACGAGAAAAGAGACGAATGTTCCTGGTCGCATGCCCCTTCAACGGCCGCCCGCCGTCGAGGGTTCCGGGCTCGCAAATCGTCGGGCAGGGCAGTTATCGCGCGGCGGTGGAATGGACATCGACAGGAGGCCGAAGTGTGCTAGCACTAGCGCCCCGGGCCCGAGGTTCGCGTGAGGGCGCGCCGCAAATCCTTGCGAACGTCGGAATCGGGAGACGGTGCCGCGCGCCGAGACGGCAGACGCGAGCCGCGTGCGGAACGGGGGCAGGGCGCCCAAATCCACGATCTTCATGCTGCATAGATCTTCGAACGCGTGATGCAGGCTCAATAGCAATCCATGTCCATCGTCAATTCGATCCGCGGGCAGGCCGTCCCGATTCATCCGGAAGGCTATCCGTTCATCGGCGCCTTCGCGCTGGCGAGCCTCGTTCTCTTCTGGATCTGGTCCCCGCTCGGATGGATCAGCACCGTCCTGACGGTCTGGTGCGCACTGTTCTTCCGCGATCCGACGCGGGTGACGCCGGTGCGCGACGGCATCGTGGTCGCGCCGGCCGACGGGCGCATCAGCCGCGTCGCCACGGTCGTCCCGCCGCCCGAGATGGAGCTCGGCAGCACGCCGTTGCCGCGCGTCTCGATCTTCATGAGCGTGTTCAATTGCCACATCAACCGGGCGCCGGTGGCCGGGCGGGTCGAACGCATCGTCTATCGGGCCGGGAAGTTCATCAACGCGGAGCTCGACAAGGCGAGCGAGCACAACGAGCGCAACGCGCTGGTGCTCGTCACCCCGGGAGGCGTGCGCATCGGCGTGGTGCAGATCGCCGGGCTCGTGGCGCGCCGCATCGTCTCCTTCGTGCGCGAAGGCGAGGAGATCGGGGCGGGCGAACGCTTCGGGCTCATTCGGTTCGGGTCGCGTCTCGACGTCTACCTGCCGGCCGGGACCCGGCCGCTCGTCGCCGAGGGGCAGACGGCGATCGCCGGCGAGACGATTCTCGCCGACCTGCGCGGGGCGGACGCGGGTCGCGCCTTCCGCATCAGTTGATCATGGGCGCCGGCAACCGTGCCGTGGCTGGCCGGAGGAGGGTGAGCATGCGCACCTAACCCGCTGGATTTAGGGATTATTTCCTGCCAGCCGATGGCGCGCCCCCGGTGACGGCAGGGCAGGTCCGCCTCGCGGCATGGAATGGCCAGAGTGCCTTCGCTATATTACGCCCATGCTCTTTCCCCCGTTCGAACCCGATCGCCCGGAAGCCCGGCGCCGCCGTTTCCGCTCCATCCCGGTACGCACCCTCGTACCGAACCTGATCACGCTGCTCGCCATGTGCGCGGGTCTGACGGCGATCCGCTTCGCCGCCGAGGGACGCTTCGAACTGGCGCTCGCCGGCATCGTGTTCGCCGCCGTTCTCGACGGCATCGACGGCCGGGTCGCCAGGCTGCTCAAGGGGACGTCGCGCTTCGGCGCCGAGCTCGACAGCCTTGCCGATTTCGTGAACTTCGGCGTTGCGCCGGCCCTGACCCTCTATTTCTGGGACCTGCACGAGCTCAAGTCGGCGGGCTGGATCGCCGCCATGGTGTTCGCGATCTGCGGCGCCCTGCGGCTCGCCCGCTTCAACGTGATGATCGACGATCCCAACCGGCCCGCCTTCGCGGCGAACTTCTTCGTCGGGGTGCCGGCGCCGGCGGGCGCCATCATCGTGCTGCTGCCGATCTACGTCGATTTCCTGGGCATGCCGCGCTTCACGCTGCTCGCCCCGCTCACGTTCATCTACACGCTGCTGGTCGCGTTCCTGATGGTGTCGCGCCTGCCGGTCTTCTCCGGCAAGAAGTTCGGCACCCGGGTCGCGCCCGAGATGGTGCTCCCGGTCTTCGTGCTGGTGGTCCTGTTCTTCGCCCTGCTGCTGAGCTACCCGTGGGAGATCCTGACCGTCGGGACGCTGCTCTATCTCGGCTGCCTGCCGCTCGGCTGGACGTCCTACCGCAATTACGAGCGGCGTGAGGCGGAAGCGGCGGCCTCGGAAGCGGCTCCGATGGCCGTGCCGACCTCTTCGGCGCTTCCCCGGCATCCGCCGCACGATTCCGTGGAGGACGAGCGTCCGGCCCGCCTCAATTGACCCGCCTGAGTGCGCGCCGATCTGCGGCCGCGCGGAGGGTCAATCCTGCGGCAGCGGGTATCCGGGCATCAGGTCGTAGGGATGCTTCCAGCCGGGCAGCGCCTTGATGCGGCCGAGCCACGCCGCGATGGCGGGGTGCTCCGCGGCGATGTCGAAGCCGAACTCGTCAGCCGGATAGTAGAGATAGCCGACGAGGGACAGGTCGGCGATGGTGGGCCGTTCGCCGAGCACGAAAGGCGCCTTGGCCAATCGTTTTTCGACGATCGCCAGAGCGGCCAGGCCGCGCGCCTTGAGGAAGTCGAGCACCGCGCGGTCGGGGGCGGGTTTGGCGAAGTTCTTGAGAAATCGATAGACGCCCAGGGATCCGTTGACCTTCTGGTTGTCGAAGATGATCCAGCGCATCGCCTCGCGCCGCTCGTCCTCGTTCGCGGGCCGGAATTTTCCGTAACGCTCCGCCAGATAGTCGAGGATCACGCCGGACTGGCTGAGCTTGCGTCCCGCATGCGCGAGCACGGGCGCTTCACCCATTTCGTTGATTTCGGAGCGGTAGGATTCGCTTCGTGTCTCTCCGCCTTTGAAGAAGTCGACATAGATCGGCTCCCAATCGGCGCCGAGCAGATTGAGCATCAAGGCGACGCGATAGCAGTTCCCTGACTGGGCAAAGCAATAGAGCTGATATTCGGCCATGGCGCCTGCCGTAGTGGGGATGAATTGATTGCGGACAACAGAACGAGCGCGGCCGCCGTCCGAGGTTCGAGACTATTCGGCCGTCGCTCGATCTCGTCTCATTTCATGATCGGCATCGAGAACTCGGCGCCTTCCTTGGTGCCCGAAGGCCAGCGCGCCGTCACGGTCTTGGTCTTGGTATAGAAGCGGATGGAATCGGGGCCGTGCTGATTGAGGTCGCCGAAGCCCGAACGCTTCCAGCCTCCGAACGTGTGATAGGCGAGCGGCACCGGAATGGCGAAATTGACGCCGACCATGCCGACGTTCACGCGGCTGGTGAAGTCGCGTGCCGTGTCGCCGTCACGCGTGAATATGGCGACGCCGTTGCCGTACGGGTGCTCGGAGGGCAGGCGAACCGCCTCTTCGTAGTCCTTCGCGCGCACCACGGAGAGCACCGGCCCGAAGATCTCCTCCTTGTAGATGCGCATGTCCGGCGTGACGTCGTCGAACAGGCAGCCGCCCATGAAGTTCCCGTTTTCGTAGCCCTGCAGCTTGAAGTTGCGACCGTCGACCAGAAGCTTGGCGCCTTCCTTCACGCCGAGGTCGACGTAGCTCTTCACCTTGTTGAGGTGCGCCTTCGTGATGAGCGGGCCGTAATCGGTCTGCGGATCGGTCGAGATTCCAACCTTCAGGCTCTCGACACGCGGAATGAGCTTCTCGATCAGCGCGTCGGCCGTCGTCTTGCCGACCGGCACGGCGACCGAGATGGCCATGCAGCGCTCGCCGGCCGATCCATAGCCGGCGCCGATCAGCGCATCGACGGCCTGGTTCATGTCGGCGTCCGGCATGATGATCATGTGGTTCTTGGCGCCGCCGAAGCACTGGACGCGCTTCCCGTTCGCCGCACCGGTCGCGTAGATGTACTCGGCGATGTCGCTCGATCCGACGAAGCCGACGGCCTGGATGCGCGGGTCGGTGAGAAGCGTGTCGACCGCCTCCTTGTCGCCGTTGACCACGTTGAACACGCCCGCCGGCAGTCCGGCCTCGACCAGCAGCTCCGCAATGCGCATCGGCACCGAGGGATCCCGCTCCGACGGCTTGAGGATGAAGGCGTTGCCGCAGGCAAGCGCAGGGCCGAATTTCCACATCGGGATCATGGCGGGAAAATTGAACGGCGTGATCCCGGCCACCACTCCGAGCGGCTGCCGGAACGAGAACAGGTCGATGCCGGGCCCGGCGCCTTCGGAGAATTCACCCTTCATCAGGTGCGGGATTCCGCAGGCGAATTCGATGACCTCCAGGCCGCGCTGGATGTCTCCGCGCGCGTCCGCCAGAACCTTGCCATGCTCGGAGGAGAGGAGCTTGGCGAGATTGTCGAAGTCCATCTGCACGAGATCGATGAACTTGAACAGCACGCGGGCGCGCCGCTGTGGGTTCGTCGCCGCCCAGGCGGGCTGCGCCGCAGCTGCGACCGCGATCGCGTGCTCCACCTCGGAATGCTTGGCCAGGGCGACCTTGGCCTGCACCTCGCCGGTATTGGGGTTGAACACGTCGCCATGACGGCCGGATGTGCCCTTGACCTCCTTGCCGGCTATGAAATGACCAATCTCGCGCATCGCGGTTCCTCCTGATTTTATGGCTTGCCGGGCTGGCCGCAGCCGAGACGGCGCGGCGGGGATCTGTGAGACCCCTGCAATAGCGCAGGCCGGCACCCTCGGGAAGCAGCGAAGTGCTGCAGCCGCCTTTCCGGGCCAATTCAGCTCTTTACGTAACTTTAAGCGCGGCCGGCCTAGGGTTTGGCCGCGTGTCGGGCGGGACGGCGCGCTGGTGTCCCGATCCCGAAGTTCGCAATAACCTGCCGTGGGCTCTGATGCGAACTTCGGAAGCAAAGGGACACTAGCAAGTTCATGGTTCTCGTGTGGCTTTTGGATTTGAAGTTCCTATCGGAGTTCGCTGCACAATCTTAGGAACTTCAAATTCGCCACACCTGCGTGGTGGGTCGGAGTTAGCTTAAAATGGACATCGCAACGGGCCTCGGGCTTCTCGCCGGCGCCACGGTTCTCGTCACGTTGATTCTGATGGGCGGCGAACTGCGCATGTTCGTCGACGCCCATGCTTTCATCGTCATCTTCGGCGGCTCGTTCGCGGCGACCCTCATCCGTTTCCCGCTCACCTCCATTTTCCACGGGCTGCCGCTCGGGGCGCGTTTCGCCTTCACCATGCGCCGCATCAGCCAGCGCGAGCTCGTCGACGAGATCGCCGGCCTGGCGGAGATCGCGCGCAAGAGCGGGCCGGTCGGCCTCGAGAAGGTCGAGATCGAGGACCCGTTTCTCGCCAAGGGAATCCGCTTCGTCGCCGACGGCTACGACGTCGACTTCATTCGCGACAATCTGGAACGCGACCGCGACAACTTTCTCACCCATCTCGATGAAGGACAGAAGATCTATCGCGCCGTCGGCGACTGCGCTCCGGCGTTCGGCATGATCGGCACGCTGATCGGGATGGTGCAGATGTTCGCCAACATGACCGATCCCTCGAAGCTCGGCCCGTTCATGGCGGTGGCCCTGCTGGCGACGTTCTACGGCGCGGCGGTCGCCAACCTGCTGTGCCTGCCGATCGCCGACAAGCTGCACCTCAAGCTCGTCGACGAGGAGATCAACCGCACGCTCATCATCGACGGCGTCCTGATGATCCGGGAAGCCAAGAGCCCCACGCTCGTGCGCGAGATGCTGCTCGCCTACCTGCCGGAGAAGCATCGGCAGGAAGAGGTCGAGACGGTGCCGGCCTGAGTCCGGGCTTACGCGAAAACACCCATGTCGAAGCGCAGAGGAGCGGCACACGCGGGAGGTCACGGATGGTTCGTGACCTTCGCCGACCTGATGGGCCTCCTCGTCAGCTTCTTCGTGATGCTGGTCGCCTTCTCCAATCAGGATCAGCAGAAGCTGCAGATCGTCGCCGGCTCGATGCGCGACGCCTTCGGCGTGCAGGACAAGATGCGCTACTCCGGGGTGATCGAGATCTCCGGCCTGCCGACCCGGCCGAAGCTCAAGAACGCGGCGAACATCCCGCCCGAGGAGGCATCGGCGACGCCGAGCCCCGACGAGCATTCGCGCAACCGCGCCAACGGCGCGAAGATGCAGGCGGATCAGGCCTTCGCGCTTGCCGCCGCCTCGCTGCGCCAAGCCCTGCAGGACATGCCGGAGATCGCCGAGGTCTCCAAGCACATCATGGTCGAGGAGACGAAGGAAGGTCTCAACATCGAGATCGTCGACCAGGACGGGCGCTCGATGTTTCCGGAGGGCTCGAAAGAGCCTTATGAGCGCACCCGGCGGCTCATTCAAAAGCTTGCGGGCCCGCTCAAGACGACCCCGTACCGCATCTCCGTCACCGGCCATACGGCGGCGAGCAGGGTGCCGCCGGACCCGGGGCACGGACCGTGGCAGTTGTCGGTCGACCGCGCCAATACCGTCCGCCGCATTCTGGAAGAGGAGGGGGTCCCGACCTCCCACATCTTCATGGTGGCGGGCCGGGCGGATACCCAGCCCCTGTTCCCGGACGACCCCTACATCGCGGCAAACCGCCGCGTGACCATCACATTGATGCGGGAAGCCCCCCCGATCCCGATTGACTTCAAGCCGTAACGCCCCGATTTCGGGGTCTTACAAGCCCTCCGCGGCCCGCGGAGGAACCTTTCACCACGCCGGCGACTTCTGGAAAAATCGGTACCACGGCCTGCCGGGCGGTGTATAAGGGCGCCCCTTCGAGGGATATCCACGTTCGCCCATGACAGAAGTGATGCGCGAAGGCACGGCAGCCAACGGGCAAGCCGCCATTGAGCACGGCTCCTCTCCAAGCGGTGCCAATTTCTGGGCGCTGGCGCTCGGAAGCGTCGGGGTCGTATACGGGGATATCGGCACGAGCCCGCTCTACGCCTTCCGCGAGGCTCTGGTGGCCGCCGTCGGCTCCGGCCCGATCGATCGCGACGTCGTGCTCGGCGTGCTCTCGCTGATCCTCTGGGCGCTGATCATCGTCGTCACCATCAAATACGTGCTGATCCTTTTGCGCGCCGACAACAACGGCGAAGGTGGAACCCTGTCGCTCACCGCGCTCGCCTCGCGGGCGCTGGGCCGGCGCACCGTCCCGGTATTCATGCTCGGGATCGTCGGCGCGGCGATGTTCTACGGCGATTCCGTTATCACCCCGGCGATCTCCGTTCTGTCCGCGGTCGAGGGCCTGAAGATCGCGACGCCGGCTTTCGACCATGTGGTCGTGCCGCTGACCGTGCTGATCCTGGTCGCCCTGTTTGCCGTGCAGTCGCATGGTACCGCGCGGGTCGCTTCCTGGTTCGGCCCGGTGATGTCGGTGTGGTTCCTCGCCATCGCGGCCGCCGGCGTGACGCATCTCGCCGACGACCCGCACATCTTCGCCGCTATCAACCCGCTCTACGGCATACGCTTTCTCTACCATCACGGCGGTGTCGGACTGGTGACGCTGGGCGCGGTGTTCCTGGCGGTCACCGGCGGCGAGGCGCTCTATGCCGATCTCGGACATTTTGGCCGCAAGCCGATCCAGTCCGCCTGGCTCTGCCTCGTGCTTCCGGCGCTGATCATCAATTATTTCGGGCAGGGCGCGTTGGTGCTGGCCGACCCATCGGCGCTCTACAATCCGTTCTATCGGCTCGTGCCGGAGCCGCTGCTTCCGGCGATGATCGTGCTGGCGACGGTCGCGACCGTGATCGCCAGTCAAGCGGTGATCACAGGCGCGTATTCGATCACCCGACAGGCGGTGCAGCTCGGCCTCATTCCGCGTCTCGCGATCTGGCACACCTCCGAGGCACATGCGGGACAGATCTACGTGCCGCGCGTCAACGGCGCGCTCCTGCTGGGCGTGCTCCTGCTCGTCGGTCTCTTCCGCACCTCGAGCGAGCTCGCGTCCGCCTACGGCGTCGCGGTGACCACCACCATGGTGGTCGACGGCATGCTCGGATTCATCGTGATCTGGAAGCTGTGGCACTGGCGGCCGTGGGCGGCGGCGGCGCTCGTCGCGCCGCTCGTCATCGTCGACATAACGTTTCTGAGCGCGAACCTGCTGAAGCTGCTCGAGGGCGCCTGGGCGCCGCTTCTCTTCGGCGGAACGATCGTGCTGGTGATCCTGACGTGGCGGCGGGGGACGCGGCTTCTGTTCGAGAAAACGCGCCGCATCGAAGTGCCGCTCGACGCGCTCTTGGGCAGTCTCGAGAAGAAACCCCCACACGTCGTGCCCGGAACGGCGGTGTTCCTCACCAGCGATCCCGATTTCGCGCCGACCGCGCTCCTGCACAATCTCAAGCACAACAAAGTGCTGCATGAGCACAACGTCATTCTCACCATCGTGACCGCCGACACACCGCGCGTGACCGACGAAGAGCGCGTGCGCATGACGGAAATCTCGCCGCTGTTCAGCCGGGTTCAGCTCAAGTTCGGTTTCATGGAGACGCCGAACGTGCCGAAGGCGCTCGCCATCGCGCGCAAGAAGGGCTGGCATTTCGATATCATGGCGACGTCGTTCTTTCTGTCGCGGCGCGCCCTCAAGCCGGCCGCCCACTCGGGCATGCCGCGTTGGCAGGACCGCCTGTTCATCGCGCTCGCCAAGTCGGCGAGCGACGCGACGGACTTCTTCCAGATCCCGACCGGCCGCGTGGTGGAGGTCGGGACCCAGGTCACCGTCTGACCAAGTCACCGTCTGACCAAGTCACCGTCTGACCAAGTCACTGTCTGGCCAAGTCACTGTCTAACCAGGTCTGCGTCTGAGCAGATCGTTGTCCGACCCGGATGCGGTCCGGGGACGGGTAGGGTTAACGGCCGGCAGCCGTTGCATGACCGCCATGCGGCGGATACGGGCCCGCCGGCTGACCTTGGCCTGAAGGGGTGCTATAAGCCGCGGCGCTGCGGAATGTTGCAGTGCAACATGAGCGCTTGATCCATGTCCCACGCGATTGCCGCGGCCCAGCAGGGCGGACAGCCGGCCTCGAACGGCGCCGGTGAAACGCGGCCGAGTTCCAGTCTCTGGGCGCTGGCCTTGGGCAGCGTCGGCGTCGTCTATGGCGACATCGGCACGAGCCCGCTCTATGCGCTGCGCGAAGCGGTGAACGCGGCGGTCGGGTCGGACGGTGTCGTGACGCGAGCCGCCGTGCTCGGCGTGCTCTCGCTCATTCTCTGGGCGCTGATCATTGTCGTCACGCTCAAGTACGTGCTGATCCTGCTGCGCGCCGACAACAACGGCGAGGGCGGGACGCTGACCCTGATGGCGCTCGCACAGCGGGCGACCGGCAACGGCGGTTCGCTGATCGTGCTGTTCGGCATCGTCGGCGCGGCCCTCTTCTATGGCGACTCCATGATCACGCCGGCGATCTCGGTGCTGTCGGCGGTCGAAGGCCTGAAGATCATCACGCCGCGGTTCGATCCTTACGTCGTCCCGCTCACCGTCGTGATCCTCGTCGTGCTGTTCTCGGTGCAGTGGCGCGGGACTGCACGGGTCGCGGCTTTCTTCGGACCGGTGATGACGCTCTGGTTCGCCGCCATGGCGGTCCCGGGCGCGGCGTTCGTCGTTGCCGATCCGAGCGTGTTGGCGGCGTTCAATCCAATCTACGGCCTGTCGTTTCTCTCCCGCCACGGCATGATCGGGCTCGTCACGCTCGGCGCGGTCTTCCTCGCGGTCACCGGAGCGGAGGCGCTCTATGCCGATCTCGGGCATTTCGGGCGGAAACCGATCCAGGCTGCCTGGTTCGCGCTCGTGCTGCCGTCCTTGGCGCTCAACTATCTCGGCCAGGCCGCGCTCGTGCTGTCCGATCCCAAGGCGATCGAGAACCCGTTCTTTCTGCTCTATCCGGCGTGGGCTCTGCTGCCGGTGGTCTGTCTCGCAACAGCCGCCACCGTCATCGCCAGCCAGGCGGTGATCTCGGGCGCCTATTCGCTCACCCGCCAGGCGATCCAGCTCGGTCTCCTGCCGCGTCTCGAGGTGCGGCACACCTCGGAAGTGCAGGAGGGGCAGATCTACATGCCGCGCGTCAATGCGCTGCTGCTCGTCGGCGTTCTGCTTCTCGTCGCCCTGTTCCGCACATCGAGCGCGCTCGCCTCCGCTTACGGGATCGCCGTCACCGGCACGATGGTGGTGACCACTGCCATGGCGTTCGTCGTCGTCTGGCGGCTCTGGCGCTGGTCGCCCGTCGCGGCGGCTGCGCTGATCGCACCGTTTCTCGCGGTCGACGTGACGTTCCTCGCCGCCAACCTGCTCAAGGTCGTCGAGGGCGGCTGGGTGCCGCTCGCCTTCGGCGGGCTGGTCATGGTCGTGATGTATACGTGGCGCCGCGGCAGCCGGCTTCTGTTCGAGAAAACGCGACGCTCGGAGATCGCTCTCGACGAACTCGTGGCGATGCTCGAACGCAAACCGCCGCAGCGGGTGCCCGGCACGGCGGTGTTCCTGACGAGCGATCCGCAGAGCGCTCCGACCGCGCTGATGCACAGTCTCAAGCACTACAAGGTGCTGCACGAGAAGAACGTGATCCTGACGATCGAGTCGCTGCACATGCCGCGTGCGCCGGCCGGCGAGCGCGTGCGCATGGAAGCACTGGGCCAGACGTTCTCGCGCGTGGCCGTCCGTTTCGGCTTCATGGAAACACCGAACGTGCCGAAGGCGCTCGCCGTCGCGCGCAAGCTCGGCTGGCAATTCGACATCATGAAGACGTCGTTCTTCCTGTCCCGCCGGGCGCTGAAGCCCGCGCCGCAGTCCGGCATGCCGCGCTGGCAGGACCGCTTGTTCATCTCGCTCACGCGCTTTGCCAATGACGCCACCGACTACTTCCAGATTCCGACGGGCCGGGTGGTCGAGGTGGGAACGCAGGTGATGATCTGAACGGCGCGCACCGGTCCTCATC
>CAYVBN010000064.1:0-1589 GCA_964449645.1 uncultured Hyphomicrobiales bacterium | reverse complement strand
GCCTTCCTTCTCCAGGAGCAGCAGCGCTTCGCGGACCGGCGTGCGGCTCGTCGCGTAGAGGTGCGCCAGATCGACGGAGTTGAGGTCGTCGCCCGGCAGCCGGATCCCTTCGACGATCTCCGCGCCGATCCGGCAGGCGATGTCGGAGACCAGCGACGGCCGGTCGTGATGCTGTGCGACGATCCTGCGCACGACCGCTTCCGCCTTCGCCAGCGGGTCGGCGCTTCCATCGGCGCTTCGAAAGCGGACCTTGATCTCTGACGGCATGCTGGGTGCTCGCTTTGTCCCGTGGACGTCCGGCGTGGTCAGGGAAGGCGATCGAGCAGGCGTCGGACCTCGCCGACGAACAGATCGGGCGTTTCGATGTGCATCATGTGCGAGGCGCCCGGGAGCACGACGAACCGCGCGTCCGGGATATGCGTGGCGATCTGCTGCACCGCCTCGACCGGACTGGCGGCATCGCGCTCGCCCGCGATGCAGACCGTGGGCACCCGCACCGAGCCGAGGCGTGGCCGTGTTTCCAGGCCGGCGATCGCCGACCACGCGGTCGCCCATGCTTTCGGGTCGTCGCTCAACAGGCGCTGCCGCACGGGCTCGGCACCGCCGCTGGCGATGAAGTCCGGCGAGAACCAGCGGGCAATCGTTTCAGCAACGACCGCCTGCATCCCGCCGTTGAGCGCCTTCGTGCCGCGTTCGCGCAGCATCTGGCGTTGTGCGTCGTTGAAGTCGCAAGGGCATCCGGCGACGACGAGACCCCGAAGCAACTTGGGAAACTCGATCGCCACCGTCTGCCCGACCATGCCTCCGAACGACAGGCCGATGAGCACGACCGGCGCAAGCCCGAGGGAGCCGATCAGCTCCGCTACGTCGCCGGCATAGTCGTGCAGCGTCATGGAAGGGGCTGCTGGGGGGGAGCTTCCATGCCCCCGCAGGTCGACGCGGACCACGGTCTGGCCGCCGAGGCGGGTGGCGACCTCCTCCCAGGAGGAGGCATCGAGACCCACCGGATGCAACAGCACGATGGCGGGGCCGGACCCCTGAACGAGCGCATTCAGCATCTTTTCAGCCCGATGTTCCTTGAGCCAAGCATGTTCCTCGAGCCAAGCTCTGTCGACACTCGGCGGAATTTCGGATTCCCTTGCTCCCACGGTCTGGAGGCCTGGGGAGAGGCCGTTGTACCCCAGGGGATCAAAGTTCGCAACGGAAGTACCCTCCATGCCGTCGTTTCTGTCATGGGGGCGACAATCCGTCCGCTCATTCCCGCAGCAGATCGTGGTTGACAATTTCCTTTGGCGATCACTAGTGTCGACACATGCAACACTTCCGTTCGCCAGCGGCGCTCGTCGTGCCGCATGGTCAAGGAAGGGCTGAGTTCAAGGGAGGTTGGAATGGGAATCACGAGGCGGCAATTTTCGGCAGGCGCGGCTCTGGCGGCGGTTTCCATCGTCGGCGGGCGGCGCAGCGCCACCGGGGCCTCGCTCGAGCCCGTCCGGATCGGCACCATCAACGCCACCTCGGATGCCGGAGCTTTCCTCGCTCAGGAGTTCGGCTACGCGCGCGAGGAAGGACTGGACATCGTGTTCCAGACC
>CAYVBN010000063.1:0-8097 GCA_964449645.1 uncultured Hyphomicrobiales bacterium | reverse complement strand
ATGAAGTAGTCGTCGTGCAGCGCGAT
Source organism: uncultured Hyphomicrobiales bacterium (assembly GCA_964449645.1). Taxonomy (GTDB): domain Bacteria; phylum Pseudomonadota; class Alphaproteobacteria; order Rhizobiales; family Xanthobacteraceae; genus CAYVBN01. The sequence goes on along the minus strand of CAYVBN010000063.1, from coordinate 8,071 downwards.
CTTCTCGAGCTCCATCGCCACGTCGAGCAGCGGATCGTCCTTGATGCCGAGCTCGGTGAGGACCTCGTGGCAGGTCTTCTGCATGATCTTGGCGCGCGGATCGTAGTTCTTGTAGACGCGGTGGCCGAAGCCCATCAGGCGGAACGGATCGTTCTTGTCCGTCGCGCGGCGGATGTATTCGGGAATGCGGTCGGCGGTGCCGATTTCCGACAGCATCTTGAGCGCGGCTTCGTTCGCGCCTCCGTGCGCGGGGCCCCAGAGACAGGCGATGCCCGCGGCGATGCAGGCGAACGGGTTGGCCCCGGACGATCCGGCGAGACGCACCGTCGAGGTCGAGGCGTTCTGCTCGTGGTCGGCGTGGAGGATGAAGATGCGGTCCATGGCACGGGCGAGGACCGGATTCGGCTTGTACTCCTCGCACGGCACCGCGAAGCACATGTGCAGGAAGTTCGAGGAGAAATCGAGGTCGTTGCGCGGGTACATGAACGGCTGGCCGATCGAATATTTGTAGGCCATGGCCGCAAGCGTCGGCATCTTCGCGATCATGCGGATCGACGCGATCATGCGCTGATGCGGATCGGAGATGTCGGTGGAGTCGTGATAGAAGGCCGAGAGCGCTCCGACGCTGCCGACCATCACGGCCATCGGGTGAGCATCGCGCCGGAAGCCCTGGAAGAACCGGTTCATCTGCTCGTGAATCATCGTGTGATGGGTCACCCGATAATCGAAATCCGCCTTCTGGGCGGACGTCGGCAGTTCACCGTACAAGAGCAGGTAGCAGGTCTCGAGGAAGTCGCCGTGCTCGGCCAGTTGCTCGATCGGATACCCGCGATAGAGCAGGATCCCTTCGTCGCCGTCGATGTAGGTGATCTTGGATTCGCAGCTCCCGGTCGACGTGAAACCCGGGTCGTAGGTGAACATTCCGGCTTCGCCGTAGAGCTTGGCAATATCGACCACCGAGGGGCCGATCGTTCCGTCGTAGACCGGGAACGTCCAGCTCTTGTCCCCAACCGTCAGCTTTGCAGTCTTGGTATTGGCGCCCGTTGTCGCGTCCATGTTGGCACCCTCGATCTTTGGGTCGGACGGACCCTGCGGCCCGGGACAGGCCGGATGCAATCTAACGCGGCGCGCCCCTCGGTCCGCGTCGGAAGAGGTCCGACCCGTGTGCCTATCTCATCCAAGTGTGCACTGCAAGATGCCGCGCCAAGGGGGCTGGTGCGCAGGAATTTGCCACCCGCGCCAGCGGATCGGCGCGGCGAAGCGTTATCGAACGCTTAACCGCACCTTCACCGGGCCTGATCGTGCAGGCGCGCGAGGCTCTCGGATTTGCCCAGCACGGCAAGGACGTCGAAAATGCCGGGCGAGGTGGTGCGGCCCGTGAGCGCGGCCCGAAGCGGCTGGGCCACCGCGCCGAGCTTCGCCCCGGAGCGCTCCGCAAAGGCGCGTACCGCATGCTCGGTCGTTTGCGCGCTCCAGGCATCGATGCGGCCGAGCTCGTCCGCAACCTGCCCGATGAGCGCCCGCGCCTCGGGCGTGAGCAGGGCCGCGGCCTTGTCGTCGATGGCGATCGGCCGCTCGGCGAACAGGAAACGCGCCCCGTCCATCAATTCCACGAGAGTCTTGGCTCGCTCCTTCAGGCCCGGCATGGCGGCGAGCAATTTCGCCCGCATGTCGGGGGTCAGCTTGGCTGCCAGCTCCGCTCCGCCGGCGACATGCGGGAGCACCCGCTCGAGCTCGGCCAGCAACTCGGCGTCGGGCGTCTGCCGCATGTAATGGCCGTTGAGATTCTCCAACTTGGCGAAGTCGAAGCGCGCCGGCGACCGGCCGATCTGCGGCAGGTCGAACGCGGCGATCATCTCCTCGGTCGAAAAGATCTCCTGGTCGCCGTGGCTCCAGCCGAGGCGCACGAGGTAGCTTCGCATGGCGGACGGCAGATACCCCATGGCCCGGTAGGCATCGACCCCGAGCGCCCCGTGGCGCTTCGACAACTTCGAGCCGTCCGGCCCATGGATCAGCGGAATGTGCGCCATCACCGGCACGCTCCAGCCGAGCGCCTCGTAGATCTGCTTTTGACGCGCGCCGTTGGTGAGGTGATCGTCGCCGCGGATGATGTGCGTCACGCCCATGTCGTGGTCGTCGACCACGACGGCCAGCATGTAGGTCGGCGTGCCATCGGAGCGCAGCAGCACGAGGTCGTCGAGGTTCTCGTTCTGCCAGACGACGCGGCCCTGGACCTGGTCTTCGATGACGGTCTCGCCCGTGGCCGGCGCCTTGAGGCGGATCACCGGCTTGACCCCCGGCGGTGCCTCGCGCGGATCGCGGTCGCGCCAGCGGCCGTCGTAGCGCATCGGGCGGCCCTCGCGGCGCGCGGCCGCGCGCATGTCCTCGAGCTCCTGCGGGCTCGCATAACAGTGATAGGCGCGGCCGGCGGCGAGAAGCTGCTCGGCCACCTCGCGATGCCGCGCGGCGCGCGAGAACTGGTAGATCGGCTCGCCGTCCCAATCGAGCCCGAGCCAAGTGAGGCCGTCGAGGATGGCGTCGATCGCCGCTTTGGTCGAACGCTCGCGATCGGTGTCCTCGATGCGCAGCAGCATCTTGCCTTTGCGCCCGCGCGCATAGAGCCAGTTGAACAGCGCGGTCCTGGCCCCGCCGATGTGCAGGAAGCCGGTCGGGGAGGGGGCAAAACGCGTAACGATGGCGTCGGTCATTCGGGATCCGGTCGGAAGCGCTCGGGCACTGGTCAGCGGCGTGCCCGCAAGACGGCGCTCGTGTAGCATGACAACCGATGCGGGTGTAGCGCGGGGCGTGGGGCGACACCATGGTCGAGGGGGGCGGGCCGAGGGATCGCGTCGGCGGCACGGCGCGCGGCCGCGCGCGGACATGGCCGGACGGCGCGGCGAGCCGTGGGGCACGCGCATCGGTCTGGCCGGTGAACGTCGCCGCGCTGCGCGGCAACCTCGCGGCGCATCTGCAACATTGGGCCGCCCTCGAGTGCGCCCCCGGACGCCTCTTCCCCTGGATCCCGGTGGCCTTCGGGCTCGGCGTCGTTCTCTATTTCACGGCCGGACATGAGCCGGCTTGGCCGGCGGGCGTCGCGCTGTCGATCGTCCTCGCGGCGGCGGCATTCGGAGCGCGTGCGCGCGCCGTCGCGTTCGCGCTCTTTCTCGCGCTGGCGGCGATCGCGGCCGGGTTCACGGCCGGCACGCTGCGGACGCTCGCGAGCGCGCACCCGGTCCTGCACCGACCCGCATCCGCGAGCCTCAGCGGCTTCGTCGAGGTGCAGGAGGAACGCGAACGCAGCGATCGCATCGTGATACGGGTCCATACGATCGAGGGTAGGCTCTCGGATGCGCCCGACCGCGTGCGGGTCTCCGTGCGCAAGGGCAGGGCGCCGCCCGTCGGCGCCTTTGTGGAGCTCAAGGCGCGCCTCAATCCGCCGCTCTCGCCATTGCGCCCGGGCGGCTACGACTTCGCACGCGATCTCTACTTCCAGCGGATCGGGGCGATCGGGTTCGTGACCGGCGCGATCAAGACCGTCACGCCGCCGCATCCGCCCGGTCTGTGGGTGCGCTATGTGGCCACGATCGAGAGCATGCGCGACGGCATCGACCGGCGTATTCGCGCAACGTTGCCGGGCGATGCGGGCTCGATCGCCTCGGCGGTGATCACCGGAAAGCGCGACGCCATCACGGCGCCCGTCAACGACGCGATGTACGTGTCGAGCCTGGCGCACGTCCTCTCGATTTCCGGCTATCACATGGCGGTGGTCGCCGGCGTCATATTCTTTGTGGTGCGTGCCGGGTTCGCGCTCGTAGGCGGCCTCGCGCTTCGCCATCCGATCAAGAAATGGGCGGCGCTCGCGGCGCTCGCCGCCGCCTTCTTCTATCTGCTCCTGTCGGGCGCGGAGGTCGCGACCCAGCGCAGCTTCATCATGACGGCGATCGTGCTCGTCGGCATCATGGCCGATCGGCCGGCATTGACGCTGCGCACCATCGCGCTCGCCGCGCTGGCGGTTCTCCTGCTTGCGCCCGAGGCGATCGTGCATCCGAGCTTCCAGATGTCGTTCGCGGCGACGCTGGCGCTGATCGCCGCCTATGCGAACGGGCTCCCGTTGCAGCCCAAATCGGTCGACAGCTCGCTCGCGGCACGTGCGGCCTTGTGGGGCGTGCGCGAGATCGTGACGCTGATCTTCGCCTCGTTCGTCGCCGGGCTCGCGACGACTCCTTACGCGGCGTTCCACTTCCATCGGCTCGCGCCCTACGGCGTGCTGGCGAACCTCCTGGCAATGCCGATCGTCTCGTTCTGGGTGATGCCGATGGGCATGCTCGCGCTGCTTGCGCTGCCGTTCGGCTTCGACGGACCGGTTTGGGAATGGATGGGCTACGGCATCGACTGGATGACCGGCGTCGCCCTGTGGGTGGCGAATCTACCGGGCGCGGTCGGCCGCGTTCATGCGTTCGGGACCGGGCCGTTGCTGCTCGGCAGCGCCGGTCTCCTCGTCGTGTGCCTGCTCAAGACGCCGCTGCGCTGGACCGGCGCGGTCATCGCCATCGTGGCCTGTTGCTGGGCCGCGGCGACACGCCAACCCGACGTGCTGGTGGCGCCGGACGGCGAAGCCTTCGCGGTGCGAGGCGCCGACGGACGGCTGAGCGTCCTGAAAATCCGCAGCGATGCATTCGCGGTGCGCGAATGGCTGGCGGCCGATGCCGATGTGCGGCTGCCGAAGGATTCGACGCTGCGCGACGGGTTTGCCTGTGACGAGGCCGGGTGCCTCGCGCGGCTCGCCGACGGAAGCATCGTGTCGGTGGCGTTGACGCCCGAGGCTCTGGCGGAGGACTGCCGCCGCGCTGCCGTCGTGCTGTCGGCACGGGAAACGCCGCCCGGCTGCGGCATGGTCGCCGTCGGTCGCGCCACGTGGCGCGCGGGCGGCGCGCAGGCGCTCTACCGCACCGCGACGGGCTGGGACATCGTTGCCGCCCGGCCGGCGAATTCCGACCGGCCGTGGGCACCGGCGCCTCCCGGTGCCGCTCCCGTGCCGGTTACCTCGCGGACACCACCCGATGCGACACCACGGCCCGAAGACCTCGAGCCGGGCGACTGACCGTTTGCGACGGACGCGGCCGCCCCGCGACCCGCTCTGCTCTCCGGCGCGCTCAGTAGCGCCGGAACAACCCCACCAGCTTGCCCTGAATGCGCACGCGGTTGGGCGGCAAGATGCGGACCTCGTAAGTTGTGTTGGCCGGCTCGAGCGCGATCGACGCGCCGCGGCGGCGGAACCGCTTGAGGGTCGCTTCTTCGTCGTCGATGAGCGCCACCACGATATCGCCGGTGTCGGCGTTCTCGGTGCGCTTGATGAGGGCGATGTCCCCGTCGAGGATGCCGGCGTCGATCATCGAATCTCCGCGCACTTCGAGCGCGAAGTGCTCGCCCGTCGTGAGCAGGTCGGGCGGCATGTTGATGACCGAGCTCTTGTTCTGGATGGCTTCGATCGGCGTGCCGGCGGCGATACGCCCCATGACCGGCACCGCGATCGGACGGCCGCCGTCCTCCTCGGAAGGCGCACGCACGCGGCCGAGATTGCCTTCGATGACGCTCGGCGTGAACCCGCGCGCGCGGGCCGTGCTCACCCCGTGTCCGACCGAGTCGGGGAGCTTGATGACCTCGATTGCCCGCGCACGGTTGGGCAGGCGGCGAATGAAGCCGCGCTCCTCGAGCGCCGTGATCAACCGATGGATGCCGGACTTCGAACGCAGATCGAGCGCGTCCTTCATTTCGTCGAAGGAAGGCGGCACGCCCGCTTCCTTAAGGCGCTCATGAATGAAGCGCAGGAGCTCGAGCTGCTTGCGGGTGAGCATCGTGGGAATCTCCTGCCTCTTTGCGCGATTGGCCGGCCCATCTCGGTTCATAATGCGGGCCGAAAACAAAGCATGAACGGACACTATCTGTTCGATATGTGTTCCGCAAGCCTTTAATTTCCAGTGAACAAGTCGAACGACTGCGAAAAATCGCGCTTAACGCTCGAACCGCAAAATCGCGCAAGGCGTCCCGGCCTTCGCGGCAGGTGCATAAGGCTCTCGGATCACAAGACAATCCGCCCTGGCGAGGCCACCCAAGAGGGAGCTGTCCTGCAGGCCGAGCGGCGTCGCGACGGAAACGCCGTCGATGCCGGGCACGAGGGTCGCGCGCATATAATCGGCGCGTTCGCCATTGGCGCCGAGGTCGCGTCCGAGTCGCGCCGTTTCGATCATCGATTCGACATCGTGTCGTCCGGAGAGGCGGCGCAGCAACGGCGCGAGAAAGAGAACGGCGCAGACGTAGGCCGAGACCGGATTGCCCGGAAGTCCGAGCACCTGCAGGCCGGCGAGCCGTCCGTGCATCAGCGGCCGTCCGGGTCGCAGCGCCACCTTCCAGAACGACAGGGTCATTCCTTCGGCGGCGAACGCCGGCTGCACCAGGTCGTAGTCGCCGACCGAAGCGCCGCCGGTGGTCACGAGCACATCGCCGGCGCACTCTGTGCGGGCGCGCCGGACCGCCGTAATGGTTTCCGGCAGCCGGTCGGGCACGATGCCGAGATCGATGACCTCGGCGCCTTCTGAGCGCGCCAATGCCGCCAGTGCGAATCCGTTCGAATAGACGATCTGTCCCGGCCCGGGGGACGTGCCCGGCGGCACCAGTTCGTCGCCCGTGGCGAAGACGACGACGCGCGGGCGGCGGTGCACCGGGATGCTCGGATGGTTCATCGCTGCTGCGAGCGCGACGTCGCGCGCGGTCAATCGTCGGCCGCGGCGGAGCAATATGTCGCCATGCTTGAAATCCAATCCCTCGACGCGGACATTCTTGCCGCACGGGGCCGGCTTCTCGATCAGAACGTCGGCGTCCTCGCGTCGCGTCAGCTCCTGGATCACGACCGTGTCGGTGCCGCGCGGCAGCACGCCGCCGGTGAAGATGCGCGCTGCTTCGCCGGGGCCGACGGTTTTACAGAACGGCCGGCCGGCGGCGACTTCCCCGATGACTTTCAGCCGGGCAGGGCATTGCGCAACATCGGCCGCGCGCACCGCATAGCCGTCCATGGCGGAAACGTCGGTAGGCGGCTGTGAACGCAGCGCCGCGAGATCGGCCGCCAGCACCCGCCCTTGCGCCTCGGCCAGCGGCACGTCTTCAGCCGCCAGCGGCTCGGCGCCTTCGAGCACGCGCGCAAGTGCGTCGGCGACCGAGAGCAGCGCCACGTCAGGCTCCGGCGCGGTAGTGGCCGGATTTGCCGCCGCGCTTTTCGATCAGCCGGATGCCTTCAATGCGCATGCCGCGCTCCACCGCCTTGACCATGTCGTAGATGGTGAGACAGGCGACGGAGACGGCCGTCAGGGCTTCCATCTCGACCCCGGTCTGCCCTGTGACCTTGGCGGTGGCGCGCACGAGAAAGCCCGGCAGGGTCTGGTCGGGCTCGATCTCGACCTCCACCTTCGTGAGCGGCAGGGGATGGCAGAGCGGGATCAATTCGTGCGTGCGCTTCGCCGCCATGATGCCGGCGAGACGCGCGGCGCCGAGCACGTCGCCCTTCTTGGCGTTGCCGGCAAGCACGAGGGCGAGCGTCGCCGTCTGCATCACCACGCGGCCTTCGGCGACGGCAACGCGTTCGGTCGCCGGCTTCTCCGAGACGTCGACCATGCGGGCTTCGCCGCTGCGGCCGAGATGCGTGAGCTCGCGCTTGTCCATTCTCAGCCGACCCGCGCCGCAGAACCCGCCTCGCGGCCGAGCAGGGCGCGCGTCGCGGCCGCGACATCCGCCTGGCGCATCAGGCTTTCGCCGACCAGGAACGTCGAAATCCCGACCTTGGCGAGACGCGCGAGATCGGCGGGCGCGAACAGCCCGCTTTCTCCCACGACGATCCTGTCGCCGGGAATATGCGCGGCCAGGCGTTCGCTCGTCGCCAGCGTCGTCTCGAACGTCTTGAGGTCGCGGTTGTTGATGCCGAGGAGCCGCGTGCGAAGCTTCAGCGCACGCTCGATCTCCTCCTCGTTGTGGACCTCGACCAATACGTCCATGCCGAAGCCGAAGGCTGAGGCCTCGAGCT
>CAYVBN010000062.1:0-8009 GCA_964449645.1 uncultured Hyphomicrobiales bacterium | reverse complement strand
AACACGCCGGCGGCCATGGCGCCTTGGGGCGGGTCGAAACCAGTCTTCGGCACCAATCCGATCGGCTTTGCGTGTCCGGTCGCCGGCGGGCCGCCGGTCGTCGTCGATCTGTCGCTCTCGAAAGTGGCGCGCGGCAACATCCTGGCCGCAAAGCAGAGAGGCGAGGCGATCCCGCCGGACTGGGCGCTCGACGAAACGGGTCGGCCGACCGAAAACCCCGACGCCGCCCTGCGCGGCACGATGATTCCGATCGGCGAGGCGAAAGGCACCGCGCTCGCCCTCATGGTGGAATTGCTCGCGGCCGGTCTCACCGGTGCGAATTTCGCCGCCGAATGCGCGTCGTTTCTCGATGCCGAAGGACCGCCGCCGGGCACCGGCCAGCTCCTTCTTGCCTTCGAGCCTTCCGCGTTCGGCGGCCCCGATGTGCTTGCGCGCTTTACTGCGCTCGCGCACGCCGTCACCGAGCAGCCCGGCGCGCGTCTGCCGGGCGCACGCCGCCTCGCGTCGCGGCGCCGCGCCGCGTCCGACGGGCTGACGGTGCCGGACGATCTTCTGCGCGCCATCGAGGCACTGTCCGCATGACCCTCCAGGTGCCGACATCATCGCGCCTGCGATTCGTCATGGGCACGGCGTTCACCATCGCGCCCGGCCTGGCGCTCTCGGCGGCCGTCGCCGTCGCCGCCAATCTTGCAGCGCCGATCGTCGCCCATATGCTGCCGATTCCCGCGATGGTGCTCGCGTTGCTCGCCGGCATCGCGCTCAACCCGATCGCCGCCGGGCCGGCGGTGCAGCCCGGCATGAATTTCTGCGTCAAGACGCTGCTGCGCTGGGCCGTGGCGCTTCTCGGTGTGCGCGTCGCGCTCAGCGACATCGCGGCGCTCGGGCCGACGACCGCAATCCTGATCGTCTTCGCGATGGCGGCGACGATCGGCGCCGCGTTTGTGCTCGCCCGGCTCAACGGCCAGTCCGCCGGCTTCGGCGCCCTCGTTGGGGCCGGGACCGCGGTGTGCGGCGCGTCGGCCGTGCTCGCGACCTCGACGGTCGTTCCGAACTATCCGGGCAAGCAGGCCGACATCGTCTTCGTGGTGGTCGGCGTGAATACGCTCGCCACGCTCGCGATGGTGCTCTATCCGCCGCTCTGCGTCCTGCTCGGGTTCGATGCGCAGACGAGCGGCGTCATGCTCGGCGGTACGATTCACGACGTGGCGCAGGTGGTGGGCGCCGGCTACGCGGTTTCCGACGCGGTCGGAAACACGGCCGTCGTCGTCAAGCTCTTTCGCGTCTTCCTGCTGCTGCCCGTCGTGCTCGGAATCGGCTGGCACTTCACCCGCGCCGGTGCCGCGCATGGGCAGGCCAGGGTGCCGGTTCCGGTATTTGCGCTGGTGTTCCTCGCGCTGTGCTGCGCCAACAGCGTGCTCACGCATGTTTCGGCGCTCGCGCCGCTCTATGCGCCGGTGCGTGCGCTGCTGATCGACCTGTCGACATGGGGCCTGTTGATCGCAATCGGCGCGCTCGGCCTCGGCACGTCCGTGCGGGCGATCACGGAGCTCGGCTGGCGCCACGTCGTCACGCTCGTCGGAACGACGCTCGTCATTCTGGCGGTGACCACGGCAGGGCTGCTCGCGTTGGCGTAATGGTCAGGCGATCGTCTCGACGACGCCGCCATCGACCCGCAGCGCCGCGCCGGTCGTCGCGGAGGAGAGCGGGGACGCGATATAGACGGCGAGGTTGGCAACCTCCTCGACGGTCGCGGCGCGGCGGATGATCGAACTCGGCCGATGGGCGATCACGAAGCCGGCGGCGACCTCTTCGATCGGCTTGCCGGATTTTTCCTGCTCCTCGCGCAGCATGTCGCGCAGTCCATCGGACAGGGTCGGGCCCGGGAGGATCGCATTCACGGTAACGCCGGTTCCGGCAAGACGCTTGGCGAGCCCCCGCGACAGCGCGAGGTCGGCGGTCTTGGTCACGCCGTAGTGGATCATATCGGCCGGAATGTTGAGTCCCGACTCCGACGAGACGAAGATCACCCGTCCCCAGCCGCGCTTTATCTGGCCTGGCAGATAGGCGCGCGACAGGCGCACGCCCGACATCACGTTCACGGCGAAATAGCGCTCCCATACGTCGTCCGGCGTATCGAAAAAGTCCCGCACCCCGAAGATCCCGACATTGTTGACGAGAATGTCGGTCGAGGGCTCTTTCGCGACGAGCGCCGCACAGCCTTCGGCCGATCCGAGGTCGCCGGCGACCCCACGCACCTCTGCGCCGCGAACGTTTGCACGCAGCCGCGCGACCGCCTGATCGACGGCGTCCTGCTTGCGGCCGTTCAGAACGACGGCCGCGCCCGCCCGCGCCAGACCCTCGGCAATGCCGAAGCCGATACCGCCGGTCGAACCGGTCACGATCGCGGTCTTTCCCGTGAGATCGATTTTCATGTCCATCCTCGATCAAGCCGCTGAAGACGCGCGGCGGTGGGCATTCCGACGCGTGCCGCGGCTGCATTGTTTGGTCGCGACCGCGTCGGATCCGCTCGGTTGCCACGATAGATTTGTTGTCCGAGGGCGGTCCGCAAGATTCGCGCAGCCAAGGAGGATGGTTCAACTCTCCGTCATCCCGACGGCCGATCGCAAGCCGTCAGACCGGCGGTGAGTCGGTTCGATGCGCTTGGTGAAATTCGAGCAGAATGCAGGGCGGCGGGGCATGTGCCCCGTCGCTGTCGTCGAACGGTGTGGATTGTTGCAAATACCGCGGAACGCGCTTCAAACCTTGCGTTCGCGCAGCGCCGCGACCTGGATCGGAGGGATCCACGGCTTGTCGGCCCAGGCCACGCCCTTGCGCGCCACCTGCACGTCGATCAGATACGGCCGGCCTTCGACGGTGTGCGTGCGCGCCCGCGCAAGCGCCGCCTGCAATTCGGCCGGGCTGTGCACGACCTCGCTGTTGACCCCGAAGCCCTTGGCGATATCGGCCATGCTCATGTCGGGGCTGCCCAGATAATCGTGGACGAAATGTCCGGTCTGCACCATGCGGCCGCCCGGCACGTGCTCGATCACGCGCGAGTGCGGTCCCCCGTAGGCATGATTGTTGTAGACGATAACGATGACCGGCAGTTCGAGCCGCGCCATGTTCCACAGCGCCGTCGGGCCGAACAGGAACGAGCCGTCGCCTACCAGGCAGATGACCTGCCGGTTGGGGCGCGCCAGCTTGACGCCGGCCGCGGTTCCCACGCCCGAGCCGAGGTGGGAACCGTAGTAGTAGAACAATTCACGCCCGCCGTTCGGGTCGAAGTTGAAGCTGTGCATCGCCACCGAACCGGCCTCGTGCACGATGATGGCATCCGGATCGGCGAAGTGCGCCACCTCGTAGGTCACGCGATCGGCGATCAGCGGGCTCGAGTCCCAGTCGGGGCTCTTGATGATCTGTCCGCGCAGCGCGCGTGCCTGGTCGGCGAATGTCTTGACTTCCGCGGCGCGCTCCGCGGCCTTCTGCTTCAGCGCCGGCGTCATCAGGCCGTCGACCGCCTGGATCAGATCGTCGAGCCCGTAGCCGACGTCGGCGACCAGCGGCACCTCGGTGAGCATCACGTTGCCCATGTTGGCTGCGTCGATGCGCATGTCGATGAACTTCGGTCCGCGCGGCACGATCGGTGCCGGGCCATTGTGCTGGAGCTTGTTGCCGATGGCGATGACGACGTCGGGATTTTTCGGGAACGTCAGCGAGCGCAGGCTGGCGGTCGGCGTCCCGCCCACCCACAGCGGATGGCGCTGCGGGAAGTTGACGAAGAGCTGCCTCACCTGCGTCACCGGCATGCCGAGCAGCTCGGCGAGCTTCACGGCCTTGGCGGCGGCCTTCGCCTTGTAGATTTCGTCGCCTACGATCAGGAGCGGCATCTTGGCTTCGACCAGCAGCTTCGCCGCGCGCTGCACTTCGTCGGGATCGGGCCGCACGCGCATGCGCGGATCGAACTGATCCTGCGCGATGATCTCGGTGCGCACCTTGTCGTCGTTGAAGTCCGAATGCCAGGAGATGTAGGCGGGGCCGAATGGCGGCGTCCACGCCGCCTTGAAGGCGCGCCGCACCGTCTCGGGGATCATGTCGGGGCGGCGCGCAAGCCAGGTATATTTGGTGATCGGCTGCGCGAGCTGTTCCTGGTTCGCGACCTCCTCGAAGCCGTCGCGGCCGGCGCGCCGCGACTGATCGGTGCGGTAGGCGTAGAACACGAGCGGCGTCTGTTCCTTGAAGGCGTTGAACATCTGCCCCATGGCATTGACCATGCCGACGACGCCGGCCTGCATCACGATTGCGGGCTCGCCCGAGGCTTTGACGTAGCCGGCCGCCATGGCGGCGCCGGGTCCTTCGTGCGGGGTGAGGATGTATTTGAGCTGGGGGCGGTCGACCAACGCTTCGTAGAACTGCGCGTCCTCGCTCGCCGAATTGCCGAACACGTATTTGACGCCCGAGGCGATGAGCTGCTCGGCGAAGCAGGCGCCGCCGGTCCCTTCGAAGCTCTTCACGACGCCGGCCGTGCCGGCCGATCGTGCCGCCGCTGGCACGCCCGCCCCTGGGGCGGCGGGAGCGGCCGCGCCGCCCGGTCCGGTGGCGGGCGAGGGGGCGGTCTGGGCCGAGGCCACGGAGGAGACCGAGCTCAGGACCGATTCGGCGGCTGCGAGCGAGAGGCCCGTCTTGGTGAGGCCATCGAGGAAGCGACGGCGGGACATCGATTTCGACAGATAACGGACGACCAGCTCTCTCATGGTCCTCTCCCTGAAACTTGTGCGAACCCGTCTGGACGGCGGCCCTTGGCGGGCGCCGGGCTTACTTCGCCGGGGTCGGCTTGGCGTTCGGGCCGTAGTCGGTGGCGAGATAATCGGCCATGGCGGCGATCTCGTCGGAGGTCCACAGGCCGCCGCGCGCCACCATCCGGTAGAGCGTCGCTTCCCAGGCGCGGCGGTCCTGCCGCTGGTCGCGCCACATCGCGTCGCGATGGCACTGGAAGCATTTGCTCATCAGGATGGCGCGGCCGGAGTGCTCACCGCCGATCAGCGGGGGCGCGCCTTGCGCATTCGCAGCCACAGCAAACATCGACGCCGCACAGGCGGCAAGACACAGGGCTTTGAGCCTGATCGCCATGAATCCTCCCGAACGTTTTCTTGTTGTGGTCTTGTAGTCCAGAGCGCGTTCCGGTCCGATTGAATCGGATCGCGTTCTGGATTTGGTATCTGGTCGCATTCTCTGCGGCGAACCGCTTCGCCGAAAATGCGCTGAGCCGTGCTGCGGAATGTTAGTGGATCGGGGATTGCGCCGCCAGCCCAATCAGCAAGTCTGGGGAGGGTTCGTGCCCGTTCGCGTGCGGGATTGTCCGGGAGGGCGCGCCGTGCGGGTGTGTTACGCTGCGGCACGCAGGAAGCGGGCGCAGACGCGCAGGTCGCGGACGAAGAGCTCGTATTCGCGTGCCTTGTCGTCGTGATCTTCGATGCGCAGCAGATACGAGGGGTGGATGGTGACGAGCAGATGGCCGCCGCCGTCCTGGGGCAGGAGCTCGCCGCGCATGCGCGAGATGGTGACGGTGCGGCCGAACAGGCTGCGCGCGGCCGTTGCGCCGAGCGCCACGATGACGTCCGGCTTGACGATCGCCCGTTCCTGCTCGAGCCACCAGCGGCAGCGTTCGATTTCGTAGGTGTTCGGCCGCTTGTGCAACCGGCGCTTGCCGCGCGGTTCGAACTTGAAGTGCTTCACCGCATTGGTGACGAAAATCTCCTCGCGTTTGAGGCCGGCGTCGAGGATCGCCTTGTCGAGCACGCGGCCGGCCGGCCCGACGAAGGGATGGCCTTGCAGGTCTTCCTGGTCGCCGGGCTGCTCGCCGACGAATATCACGTGCGCATGGGCCGAGCCTTCGCCCGGCACGACCTGCGTCGCGTCACGGTAGAGCGGGCAGCGCGTGCATTCGGCTTCGGCCGCGCGCAGCGCCTTCAAGCTTCTGATCGGCGCTTCATCCATGACACGGCAATGTCCGGACGCCGGGAAGGTTCCACGCGGTACATTCCACGGCTTCGTTTCCCGGGCGCGGCGCAGCACACAGCGCGTAGGGCGGATTAGCGCAGCGTAATCCGCCGGATAAGTCTCAGCTTATAAGCAAATGGCGGGTTACGCCGTCGGCTAACCCGCCCTACGCTCCATCCGGCATTCACGCGGTAAAATCCCCCAGCACGCCGGCGAATTTCTCGCGCACGCGGCGCAGCAGATCCGGGCTCGCGCGCGCCACGGCCGGGAAATCGGCAAGCCGTTCGAACGGCCGGCAGGCGTCGATGATCGCCCGCGAATTGGTCGAGCTCGCCTTGTCGAGGATCGGGTCGAGCGGGCCGCTCCAGGCGCGGCGCATGAACTCGATGTCGTTCGCCGGATCGCAGCGCGTGCACATCGCCCACAGCACGTCGAACAGATCGGTCGGATCGACGTCCTCGTCGACCACGACGACGAAGCGGCCGAGATAGGAGCCCGACTGGCAGCTCGCCGCCAGCATGCCGGCCTGCCGCGCATGGCCCGGATAGGCCTGCTTGATGGCGATGACGTTGAACATGCGCGCGCCACCCGCCTCGTGAACCCACACGCCGGCGACGCCCGAGAGGCCGGCACGCTCGACCTCGTCCCAGATCATGCCGGCCTTCATCACGCACTTGCTGAAGGAGAAGTCGGACGGCGGCCGCATTGGCGAGGCGATCGAGAGGATCGGATCGTTGCGGTGATAGACGCGCTTGACGTGGACCACCGGCTGCTCGCTCGGGCTGCTGGCGTAATAGCCGGTGAACTCGCCGAACGGGCCTTCCTTGGCGGTGACGCCCGGCACCATCTCGCCCTCGAGCACGATTTCGGCATGGGCCGGCATCGGCAGTCCGTGCAGCTCGCTGAGCACGACGTCGAAGGGAAGACCGCGATGGCCGCCCGCATAGTCGTATTCGGACAGGCCGAACTTGAGCTCGTTGCCGCCGGCCAGAAACAGCAGCGGGTCGTGTCCGCAACTGATGAGCACCGGGCAGGGCTTGCCGGCGCGGAAATACTTTTCACGGATCTGCCGCCCATGCTTGCCGGGCGACATCCAGATGTTCACGTGATTGCGGTCCTGCACCATGCAGCGATAGGTGGCGCCATTGATCCAGTCGTCATCCGGGTCGCGCGTGATGACGAGATCGTCGGTGCCGATGTAGCGTCCGCCGTCGCGCTCGTGCAGGCGCGGCACCGGGAACTTGAACAGGTCGACCGCATCGTCGCGCAGCACGTTTTCCAGCACCGGCCCCTTGCCCACCACCTGCGGGGGGATCGGCTGGTGCACTTTCATGCGGTCGCGATAGGCGCGCACCACGTCGAGCGGATTGTTCGGCACCGGAAGGCCGAGCGTGATGGCGAGGCGCTTCGACGAATTGGTCGCGCCGGAGAGGAGCCGCATGCCCTTCGGATACCCGGGCACGTCCTCGAACAAGATGGCGGGCGGTTCGGGCCGGGCGTGATAGACGATCTCGGCGAGCGCCCCCATCTCGAGATCCCAGTCGGCGCCCTTGATGCGCAGGAGTTCGCCGGCCTGTTCGGCGCGGGCGATGAATTCGCGCAGGTCCGCGTGCGGCCGATCGTAGGCGTTGAAGCTCTGTGGCTTCGTTTTCTCGAGCATCGGGGTCCTCCGGAGCAACCCGCCAATTCTGGTCGAGGAGGTTTCCGCCCGGGGGCGGACCGAAGTCAAGCCCGCCCCGCCTGCCGCCCTTTCCAATTCCGGCAGCCGACGCCTATTGTTCCGCCGCACGTTTGCAGGCCGCATCCAGAGGAAACGCGATGCTCCCCCTCTCGCCGCCGCCCGATCCGCATCCGCACCCGCCCAAGCTCAAGTGTCCGCCGGGAGCGATGGATTGCCATTTCCATATCTACGGGCCGGATGGGCGCTATCCGCCCTCGCCGCAGCGGCGATCCGATGTGCCCGACGCCCTGCCGCCCGCCTGCCGCCATCTGCACGACGTGCTCGGCATCGA
>CAYVBN010000061.1:0-3853 GCA_964449645.1 uncultured Hyphomicrobiales bacterium | reverse complement strand
ACCGTGACGATCGGCGACGTGGTGCTCGATCCCACGCAGCCGCTCGCCGTCAACCGCAACGTGGTCGGGCCGCGCGCCACCGCCATCATTCCGTTCGACGACCCGAAGCAGCTCCATCGTCTGGCCGATCCGGACGTCGGCGACACGCTGCTCGTCGTCACGGCGCTCGGTCCGGCGCGCGGTTTCCTCAAGGCGCAGGACTTCGTGGAATTCCGCACCCTGATGTCGACCCACGGCGTGGTGCTGCAGCCGATCGCCGACGACCTCAATGTCGAGCTCGCCGCCGACAAGATCGTCGTCGGCCGTCCGAGCGGGCTCGTCCTGTCCTCCGGCGTGCAGAGCGTGCGGCGGGCCGGAACGAACTATCGGCCGGTGGTGTTCGATGCCCAGCTCTGGGGATTCGATCGTCAGGCCAACTTCACTGAACGTCAGAGAAACCTCATCCAGGCGGCTGCCTCGGCGCCCGAAACCAAGCGCAGCGGCCCGCGCATTGATCTCGCCCGGTTCTATCTCGCGCGCGAAATGTATGCGGAAGCCAAGGCGGTGCTCGACGTGGCGATCGCCGACGAGCATCCCACCGCCGACGACGCGACGCCGTTGGTGCTGCGCGCCGTCGCCAACCTGATGCTCGGACGCCCCGACGACGCGCTCAAGGATCTCGCCGATCCGATCGTAGGCGACCAGCACGATGCGCCGCTCTGGCGCGCCGTCATCCATGCCCGCCAGGGCAAGTGGCCGGTGGCGAACGAGGCGTTCAAGAAGCTCGACGTCGTCGTCGGGACGCTTCCGATCGAATTGCAGCGCATCGCGCTCGAAGCGGCGGTGCGGGCGGCGATCGAGGTCGGCGATTTCGCGGCGGCCGCCACGCGGCTCGACGAGTTCGACACGATCGGCGTGCCGCCGGAGCTCAAGCCGCGCATCGCCGTGTTGACCGGGCGCGTGGCCGAGGGGCTCGGGCGCACCGAGAATGCGCTCGCGGCCTATCGCGAGGCGGCCGACTCCTCCGACCGTCCGGCGGCGGCGGAAGGCCACCTGCGCGAGATCGAGCTGCGCTACAAGGCGGGCGATCTCAAGCGCAGCGACGTCATCGGCGAGCTCGAAACCCTCACGACCGTCTGGCGCGGCGATCAGACCGAGATCGAGGCGCTGCAACTGCTCGGGCGGCTCTATTCCGCCGAGGGCCGCTACCGCGATGCTTTCAACATCATGCGCACCGCCCTGACGGCGCACCCGAACTCCGACATGACTCGGCGCATCCACGACGAGGCGGCGGCCACGTTCGACACGCTCTTCCTGGGCGGGAAGGGCGACACGATGCCGACAATCGATGCGCTGAGCCTGTTCTACGATTTCCGCGAGCTCACGCCGATCGGCCGCCGCGGCGACGAGATGATCCGGCGGCTCGCCGACCGGCTGGTGTCGGTCGACCTGCTCGATCAGGCGGCTGAGCTCCTGCAGCATCAGGTCGATCATCGGCTGCAGGGCGCCGGCCGGGCGCAGGTCGCGACGCGGCTCGCCGTGATCTATCTGATGGACCGCAAGCCCGACCGTGCGCTCGCGACGCTGCGCGCGACGCGGGTCGCAGAAGTCTCCAACGAACTGCGCAATCAGCGTCTGCTGCTCGAGGCGCGCGCGCTGTCGGATCTCGGCCGGCACGACCTTGCCCTCGAAGTGATCGCCAAGATGAGCGGACGCGAGGCGATCCGCCTGCGCTCGGACATTCTCTGGGCGGCGCAGCGCTGGCGCGAGGCGGCGGAGCAGATCGAATTGCTCTACGGCGACCGCTGGCGCGAATGGAAACCGCTCGACGACACCGAGCGCGCCGACATCCTGCGCGCCGCGATCGGCTATGCGCTCGGCGAGGACAAGCTCGGGCTCGAGCGCTTCCGCGAGAAATTCGCCGCCAAGATGGCGGAAGGCAACGACCGGCACGCCTTCGACGTCGTCACGCAGCCGCTCGGATCGAACAGCGACGAGTTCCGCGACATCGCCCGCACGATCGCGGCGGTCGACACGCTCGACGGTTTCCTACGCGACATGCGGGCGCGCTACCCGGAGACGGGCGCATCGACGCCGTCCGGCACGCTGCCGGCCGAGATGCCGCCCGATCCGTTGCCGAACCAGGACCAGTCGCGCATGTCCACCCGTGAGACGACGGGCTCGATCGGCCCGCGTTATCTGGTGCGTCCGCTCGCGACACCGTAGACCGGACCGACGGCCCGGCAGAAGCGAAGCAGAAGCGAAATCGTGCGCGTCATGCTCGGCGCGTTCTACCCCGCCGCGCGAGGAAGGGGAGCGGCTCGACTTCTTCACTTCAAACCGAGCTCTCTTTGAAGGGCGAGCTGACCGACGCGCGGCGCGCGGCTCTCAACTGCCGTAGCTCTGCACCAGGCTGCCGGCGACCAAGCTCCAGCCGTCCACCAGCACGAAGAAGATCAGCTTGAAGGGAAGCGACACCACGACCGGCGGCAGCATCATCATGCCCATGGACATCAGCACCGAGGCCACCACGAGGTCGATGATCAGGAACGGCAGGAACAGGAGGAATCCTATCTCGAAGGCGCGCCTGAGCTCGGAGATCATGAACGCGGGGACGAGGATGCGCAGCGAGAGGTCTTCAGGCTTGTCCGGGCGCGGCTCGCGCGACAGGTCGAGGAAAAGCTGCAAGTCCTTCTCGCGCACGTTCTTCAGCATGAACGCGCGGAACGGCTCCGAGGAGCGGTCGAACGCCTGCTCGGCGGTGATCTCGTTGTTGACGAGGGGGCGGATGCCGACATCGTAGGCGCGCTGGAACGCCGGCCCCATGACGAAGGCGGTCAGGAACAGCGCGAGCGAGATGATGACCGAGTTGGGCGGCGCGGTCGCGGTCCCGAGCGCGGTGCGCAGCAGCGAGAGCACCACCACGATGCGGGTGAACGACGTGACCATCACGAGGATGGACGGCGCCAGCGAGAGCACCGTCAGGAGCGCGATGAGCTGGATGACGCGTTCGGTCAGGCCGGAGCCTCCCTGACCGAAATTGATGCTGATGTCCTGTGCGGCGGCGGGACCAGCCGCGGCCAGGATCACCGCTACTCCGACCGCCACCGTCGCCAGACGGACACGTCGGCCGGACGTAGCATCTGTCACGATTTTCCCGCCGATCGGCCCAGCAGACTGGCCATTTCCTGCTCGAGGTTGTCGAACACGCCGGCCGGCATCGCCAACGGCTCCTGCTCCTTGGCGGCGGGCTTGGTCTCGGCGGGAGCGTCCTTCGGCTCCTTGGCGGCCTTGGCGTCTTTGGTGTCTTTAGATTCTTTGGCAGGCGCGGCGTGGCCGTTCTTCGGCTCGACGGCCGCGGCCCTTTCAACTGGACCAGCGAGGGCGTCCTCGGCGCCCGGCCGTGCCTTCGGCTCGACGGCGGGACCCCGGGTCGCATCGCTGTTGCGCTGCTCGCGCGCCGGGATCGGCCGCCGCAAGGCGGCTTCGAGACGCTGCGCCATCTCGGCGAGATTCTGATCTGCCGGTGCCGGAGCGGCCGCCGGCTGCAGACCGCGCGCGGGCTGCTCGGAAGCGGGAACGGGACGAGGCTTGGCGACAGGCGGTTCGGGCCGCTTCTCCGCCCGCGGGAATTCGCCCGTGAGGCCGGCCAATGCGTCGGTCGGAGGCGGGCGCCTGGCTTCGGGCTTCGCCACCGGCTCCGGGCGCGGGGGGGGCGGCTCGAATCGCGCCGTCGCTTCCTGCGGGTGCTCGGGGCGCATCGGCGCGTCGGCCCGCGGCATCGGCTCGGGCTGGACCGGCCAGTGGATCGCTTCGTCGGGCGGCGTCGGCCGGGCGGCGCGCGCGGGCGCCGGCTCGGCCGGCCACGTGACGG
>CAYVBN010000060.1:0-2955 GCA_964449645.1 uncultured Hyphomicrobiales bacterium | reverse complement strand
GAGCAGGATCAGCGTGTTCAGCAGCGGCAGGTGCCACGGGTCGAAGGTCTGGATGCCGTGCGGCGGCCACACGCCGCCGAGGAAGTCAGTGCGCACGATCTGGTGCACGTCGTGCGGGAACAGCGCGGTGTTGAAGTAGGCCCAGAACCACGCGACGAAGAACATCACCTCCGAGGCGATGAACAGGATCATCCCGTAGCGGTGGGAGATCTGCACCACGCGCGTGTGGAAATGGCCGTATTCCGCCTCGCGGATGACGTCGCGCCACCAGCCGGCCATCGTGTAGAGCACGCCGAGCACGCCCACGGCGAACACGATCGGAGCGCCGGAGAACATGTGGTGCATCCACGAGATGAGCCCGACCGCCAGAATGAAAGCCGAGACCGCACCGACGGCCGGCCATGGGCTCGGGTCGACCAGGTGGTAGTCGTGGTGCTTGGTGTGGGCATCCGCCATCGTGTTCGTCTCCGTCTCCAATTCTCCGGCGCCGCCTGGCGAACGCCCCTGTGCTCAGATTCGCCCGGTCGCCTTCGGACTTTCGCTCTCCGCCACGGGCCGTTGCGTGTCCCGCGCCGGATACATCGTGTAGGAGAGCGTAATGGTGTTGAGATCGTCCTGCTCCGCGTCCTTGGCGAGCGAGGCATCGACGTAGAACACGACCGTCAGCTCCTGCTTCTCGCCCGGCTTGAGATGCTGCTCGGTGAAGCAGAAGCAGTTGATCTTGGTGAAGTAGCTGCCGACGGTGAGCGGCGTGACGTTGTAGGAGGCGAGCGCCGCGGTCGGGCGCGCCGACAGATTGGTGGCGGTGTAGTGGACCGTGACGACCTCGCCGAGGTGAACGTCGACCGAGGTCTGCTCGGGCTCGAAGCGCCACGGCAGCCCGCCGCTGACATTGGCGTCGAACCGCACCGTGATCTTGCGCGGAAGCATGTGGTCGGGCGCGGCGGTCGCGACCTGCGTCGTCCCGCCGAAGCCCGTCGTGCGGCAGAACCAGTTGTAGAAGGGCACGGCCGCGTAGGCCATGCCGACCATCATGGCGACGAACATCCCGCAGACGGCGGCGATGACGAGATCACGCCGGTGAATGGGCTTCTCGGAAACGTCGGTAGGCGGTCGGGTCATCGCGTGCTCCCGTCCTTACATGGGCCGGTTCAGGACACCGGGCCCGAGCTTTACGATCGTGACGATGTAGAACAGCAGCACGAGGGCTCCGAGCGACAGCGCGATCGCGATCGAACGCGCGCGACGCCGGCGCTTCTGCTCCTCGGTGAGGACGATGCCGTCTTCGGGTGACCGATCGTCCATGGCGCTCACCTCTGGTTCCGCACGCACGATACGTCTCCTACGCGAAGCCCCGGCCGAACAGCAGGCCGAGCTGGTCTTCCGCCAAAAGCGCAGCGAACAGCAGGAACAGGTAAAGTATCGAAAAAGCGAACAGCCGCTTGGCGGCCTGCTCGCGCTCCGCCGCCCCGTCACGGACGACGCGCAGCCCGAGCACCAGCATGACGGCGCCGGAAACTGCCGCGACGAGGCCGTAGCCGGGGCCCGCATAGCCGAGCAGCCAGGGCGCGACACCGATCGGCGCCAGCACCAGCGTGTACCACAGGATCTGGCGCCGGGTTTCGTCGCGGCCGGCGACGACCGGCAGCATCGGAATGCCGGCGCGGGCGTAGTCCTCGGTGCCCCACAGCGCGAGCGCCCAGAAGTGCGGCGGGGTCCACAGGAAGATGATGAGGAACAGCAGGATCGGCTCGACCCCGATGCTGCCGGTGGCGGCGGCCCAGCCGATCATCGGCGGAAATGCTCCGGCGGCGCCGCCGATGACGATGTTCTGCGGCGTCGAGCGCTTGAGCCACATCGTGTAGATCACGACGTAGAAGAAGATCGTGAACGCGAGCAGTCCGGCGGCCAGCCAGTTGGCGACGAGCCCGAGCACCGTGACCGATCCGACCGCCAGCGTCACCCCGAACGCGAGCGCTTCGCCCGGCTCGACCCGTCCCGACGGAATCGGCCGCTTGGCGGTGCGGCGCATGACGGCGTCGATGTCCGCGTCGTACCACATGTTGAGGGCGCCTGCGGCGCCGGCGCCGACCGCGATGCAGAGCAGCGCGGCGAAACCGAGCACCGGATGCAGATGCCCCGGCGCCACCATCAGGCCAACCAGCCCGGTGAACACGACAAGCGACATGACGCGCGGCTTGAGCAGGGCGAAATAGTCTCCCACGCTCGCCATGCTCGGCTCCAGCCGCACGCCGGCGAGGTCCGCCGAGGTCGGATGGGTCAGGTTCGCACTGTCACTCATCAAGGACATGTCGTCGCCGGTTCTCTATTTCTTCTTCTGTTCTTCTCGTTTCTTCTCGTTCTCTGCTCGGCTTCCCGTTCCGATCCGACCTTCGGATCCACCCTGCGGATCCCAACATGCGGCGGTGCGGCGGCCGATCCCGCCGCACCCACGCGCAGCTCACTTGATCCGCGGCAGCACCTCGAACTGGTGGAACGGCGGCGGTGACGGCAGCGTCCACTCGAGCGTGGTGGCGCCGGCGCCCCAAGGATTGTTCGCCGCCCTCTCCTTGCGCAGGAAGGCGCGCACCATGCCGAAGAAGAAGATGAGCAGGCCGAACGCCGCGATGTAGGAGCCGATCGACGACACCACGTTCCAACCATGGAACGCGTCGGGATAGTCGACGTAGCGGCGCGGCATGCCGGCGAGGCCAAGGAAGTGCTGCGGGAAGAACACCAGGTTGACGCCGATGAACATGACCCAGAAGTGCAGCTTCCCGATCCACTCCTCATAGACGTAGCCGGTGATCTTCGGGAACCAGTAGTACCAGCCCGCGAAGATGGCGAAGACCGCGCCAAGCGACAGCACGTAGTGGAAATGCGCGATGACGTAGTAGGTGTCTTGTAAGGCGATATCGATACCCGCATTGGCGAGAACGACACCGGTCACCCCGC
>CAYVBN010000059.1:0-4217 GCA_964449645.1 uncultured Hyphomicrobiales bacterium | reverse complement strand
AGGCCTTCGTGGGCTTCCGCGAGGAGGTCGTGTCGCGGCGGATCAAGCATCTGCTCGCCAAGGCGCGCGACCGCGCGCACGTGCTGGTCGGCCTCGCGATCGCGGTGGCCAACATCGACGAAGTCATCCGCATGATCCGCGCCGCGCCCGATCCGAACGCCGCGCGCGAGGCCCTGATGGCGCGCGACTGGCCGGCCGCAACGGTGGCGTCGCTGATCGTGCTCATCGACGATCCGCGCCACCGCGTCTCGGAGCAAGGCACGGCCCGGCTCTCCGCCGAGCAGGCCAAGGCCATTCTCGATCTGCGCCTGCAGCGTCTCACCGCGCTCGGCCGCGACGAGATCGAACAGGAGCTCGACAAGCTCGCCACCGAAATCAGCGACTATCTCGACATCCTGCGCTCGCGCGCGCGCATCCAGACGATCGTCAAGGACGAGCTGCGGGCCGTGAAGGAGAGGTTCGCCACGCCGCGCCGCACCATCATCGTCGACCAGGAAGGCGAGATGGAGGACGAGGACCTCATCCAGCGCGAGGACATGGTCGTCACCGTCTCCCACCTCGGCTACGTCAAGCGTGTTCCGCTCTCGACCTACCGGGCGCAGAAACGCGGCGGCAAGGGTCGAGCCGGCATGCAGACGCGCGACGAGGATTTCGTCGCCCGCCTGTTCGTCGCTTCGACGCACACGCCTGTGCTGTTCTTCTCCTCGCGCGGCCAGGTCTACAAGGAGAAGGTCTGGCGTCTGCCGCAGGCGGCGCCGCAGGCGCGCGGCAAGGCGCTCGTCAACATTCTCCCGCTCGAGCAGGGCGAGCTCATCACCACCATCATGCCGTTGCCCGAGGACGAGAAGTCGTGGGCCAACCTCGACGTGATGTTCGCGACGACGCGCGGCACGGTGCGCCGGAACAAGCTGTCCGATTTCGTCGACGTGCGCCGCTCCGGCATCATCGCCATGAAGCTCGCCGAGGGCGAGGCGATCGTCGACGTGCAGATCTGCACCGAGCGGGACGACGTGCTGCTCACCACCGCCGCCGGCCAGTGCATCCGCTTCCCGGTCACCGACGTGCGCGTGTTCCAGGGCCGCACCTCCATGGGCGTGCGCGGCATCGCGCTCGAGAACGGCGACAAGGTGATCTCGCTGTCGATCCTGCGCCACGTCGATGCGACCGCCGACGAGCGCGCCGCTTATCTCAAGCGCGCCATCGCGGTGCGCCGCGGAATGAACGGCAATGGCAACGGCGACGAGGAGCAGGGGACGGACGTCGAGGAAGTCTCCGGCGCGATCGAGCTCGGCGAGAGCCGATACGTGGAGATGTCGGCCGCCGAGCAGTTCGTGCTCACGGTGACGGAGAACGGTTTCGGCAAGCGCAGCTCGTCCTACGAATACCGCACGACCGGCCGCGGCGGGAAGGGCATCGTCGCCATGGCGGTGACCGGCCGCAACGGGCGCCTCGTCGCCTCGTTCCCGGTCGAGGAAAGCGACCAGATCATGCTGGTGACGAACGGCGGCCAGTTGATCCGCTGTCCGGTCGACGGTATCCGCATCGCCGGACGCTCGACCCAGGGCGTGATCGTGTTCAACACCGCGGCCGGCGAGCGCGTGGTCTCGGTCGAGCGGCTGAGCGAGGAAGGCGACGACACGGCGGGGTGAGGATTCGCCGGTGTTGTCATCCCGTCGATATTGGCCGGTATTCTCCGACTCGCGTCCCGGGCGCACCGCAGTGGACGCGGTGCGCGTGGTGCGGTGCAGACCCGGGACCCAGGTCTCCAACTCAAATCCTGAATTTTGGGTCCCGGATCAGCAGCGCGGTACTGCGCACTGCGCTGCATCCTGGACACGAGTCTGAGCAACCCGGGACCAAGGTCCCATAGCAGCCCCACGGCGGCTTTGCTGAAGTACGCGATGAGCGTCGGTCGGCATCCACGGGGCTCCATCGATGTATGTCAAGTACGGGTCCGGGTTTCCGGAAGTCACGAGCAATTCGTCCGCCATGTTGCCCCGGCCGGAGATTGTCAGGAGGGTCAACGCCCTCCTTTGTCAGCTTTTGCTGATGCCGGCGCTCCTGGTGGTGCTTTGCCAGGCAGCCCTCGCGCAGGGCGATGCCGATTTGGACGCGCCTGGCCTGGAATCCTTTCCCACCACCCTGGCCCGGGGCGCGACGCTGTTCCAGAACGTGCGTGTCTTCGACGGCCGGTCGGCTACGCTCTCGGCGCCATCCAATGTGCTGGTCCGGGGCAACACGATCGAGCGCATCTCCGCGAGTCCGATCAACATCGAGGCGAACGCCGACGTCCGGGTCATCGCGGGAGACGGCCGGGTGCTGATGCCGGGCCTCATCGACGCCCATTGGCACGCATTCATGGCGGCCACGCCGCAGATGGTCCTGATGACCTCCGATCCCTCGTATCTTCAGCTCTTGGCTGCACGTCAGGCCGAAGCGACGCTGATGCGTGGGTTTACGACCGTGCGGGATCTTGGCGGTCCCGTGTTCGGCCTCAAGCGCGCCATCGATGAGGGCGTCGTCAGGGGGCCTCGCATTTATCCCTCGGGGGCCTTCATTTCGCAGACGTCGGGACACGGCGATTTTCGATTCCCCTTCGAGCTTCCGCGGCAGCCGGGCGGGCCCTTGAGCCATTCCGAGATGGAAGGCATCGCAGCCATTGCGGACAGTCCCGACGAGGTTCGTCTGCGCGCGCGAGAGCAATTGCGGCACGGCGCAAGTCAGATCAAGCTGATGGCGGGTGGCGGCGTCGCCTCGCCGTACAATCCGATCGAGTCGACACAGTACACCGAGCCGGAAATTCGCGCCGCGGTCGAGGCCGCGGAGAATTGGGGCACCTATGTCACGGTGCATGCGTACACGCCACGGGCGATCCGCCAGGCGATCGCGGCGGGCGTCAAATGCATCGAGCACGGGCAGCTCATCGACGAGCCGACAGCCGAGCTGTTGGCCGACAAAGGCATCTGGTGGAGTCTGCAGCCGTTCCTGGACGACGAAGACGCCTCGCCGATGACAAATCCGATCTCGCGTCAGAAAGCGCTGGAAGTGTTCGCGGGAACGGACAATGCGTACAAGCTGGCGAGGAAATACAACATCAAGACGGCTTTCGGCACCGATATTCTGTTCGACGCCAAGCTGACCAACCGGCAGGGGGCGATCCTCGCCAAGCTGACCCGCTGGTACGAGCCTGCCCAGTTGCTGAAGATGGCGACGGCGGACAACGGCGAGCTGATGGCACTCTCCGGATTCATCAATCCCTATCCGGGCAAGTTGGGCGTCGTGCAAGAAGGCGCGCTCGCGGATCTCCTGCTGGTCGACGGGAATCCCTTGGAAAATATTCAGCTCATTGCAGACCCGGCCAAGAACTTCCTAGTCATCATGAAGGACGGCGTAATCTACAAGGATACGCTGCCCGGGCGATGATTTTTCATGCTGCGGCCGTGCAGGTTGAGCGCGGACGAGGGCCTTGCGCACACCGAACGTGCGCCTCGGGGCGGTCTGTCGCGGAAGCGTGTGCTGCATCAACGGCTGCGCCATCATCTTAAGTTGACCAAGGGCCATCTTCCCATCGGACCTGCAGCGGCGGATGATCTGCCGCTTGCGCCCGCGGTGGTGCCGCGCGAGCCGAGCGGGTGTCGAGATGATCACGATCCCCGAACTGGCGGCCGAAGCGCTCGGCTCGCTCCTGGCGAATGACGTGAAGGCGCGTTTCGGGATCTCGCACGCCCGCCTCGCCGAACTTCTCCCGTTCGCCGCCAAGCTCGCGCTCGAGCGCATCGGCAACAGCGATGCGCTTTATCATAACGTCGAGCACACCCTGCTGGTGACGCTGGCCGGGCATGACATCTTCAAGGGACGTGCTCTGCTGCTGCCGTCGACGCCGGCGGACTACGCCAATTTCATCGTCGCGTGCCTCACGCACGACATCGGATATGTCCGCGGCATCGTGCGGGGTGACGGCGAGGACAGCTACGTCGCCGACGGGAACGGCCGGAAGGTCAAGCTGCCCCGAGGCGCGTCCGATGCCGCGCTCGCGCCCTATCACGTGGACCGGTCGAAGCTGTTCGTGCTCGACCGCATCGAGTCGATCGAGGAGCTCGATGCCGTGCGCATCGCGCGCGCGATCGAGTACACGCGCTTTCCGTATTCCGAGTCGCTGGACGACAATCTGGTCGAGGAGGAAGGCATGCTGTTGCGCGCCGCGGACCTCATCGGCC
>CAYVBN010000058.1:0-3767 GCA_964449645.1 uncultured Hyphomicrobiales bacterium | reverse complement strand
TCGGTGCCTGCACCGGCCGGCGAAATGAATGTCGTCCTGGGACCGGGCTGGCCGGGAGTGCTCCTGCACGAGGCGGTGGGCCACGGGCTCGAAGGCGATTTCAACCGCAAGAAGACATCCGCCTTCGCCGGGTTGATGGGTCAGCAGGTTGCGGCGAAAGGCGTCACTGTTGTCGATGACGGCACCATGAACGCGCGGCGCGGCTCGCTGTCGATCGACGACGAAGGCACGCCCACCAACCGCACCGTATTGATCGAGGATGGGATCCTCGTCGGCTACATGCAGGACCGCCAGAACGCGCGGCTGATGGGCATGCGTCCGACCGGCAACGGGCGGCGCGAGAGCTACGCGCACGTGCCGATGCCGCGCATGACCAACACCTACATGCTCGCGGGCGATCGCGATCCGGGCGAGATCATCGCCTCGGTGAAGAACGGCATCTATGCGGTCAATTTCGGCGGCGGCCAGGTCGACATCACCTCGGGCAAGTACGTGTTCCAGTGCACCGAGGCCTACAAGGTCGAGAACGGCCGGCTGGCGGCGCCGGTCAAGGGCGCCATGCTGATCGGCAACGGGCCGACCGATCTCCACCGCATCAGCATGGTCGGGAACGACCTGCGCCTCGACAGCGGCATCGGCACCTGCGGCAAGAACGGCCAGGGCGTGCCGGTCGGCGTCGGTCAGCCGACGCTGCGCATGGACCGCATCACGGTCGGCGGCACGGGCTGAACACGACTCGTTTGGCGCTAGCGCACCACGCCCGAGATGCAGCAGGGCTTGCGCCGCGGCGGCTTGATCTTGTCCTTGAGATAGCAGCGCGCGGCGCCCCCGTAACCGGGACGCACATAGGTCCAGGCGCGGCAGCGATTGTCGCCTTCGCAGGCCGCCTGGCACGCTTTTCCGGTCGGGTCCGGCGGCAGTTCCAGGCTGCGGTAATCGCCTCCGGCGCGATCGATCGAGAATTCGATCGGCCCGCCGCGCGGCTCGAGGATGCCAGCGCCGCGCACGCCGGAGACGCAGCAGGGCTGCGGGGTGCGCGGCGGCACCTGATTCTTGAGCCAGCACGTCGCCCCGGGCCCGTTGGCCGACGGATAGGAGAAGCTCCAGGCGCGGCAACGCTGCTCGCGCTCGCAGCGCATGGCGCACACCGAAGGGTCGCCCGACCGCACCGGAAAGCTGACGTAGTCTCCGCCGGGACGGTCGAAGTTAACCTGCGCGCCGGCCCCGACCATCGTGGCCAGCAGCAGAAGCGAGCCGTGGATCAGCGCACACAACCACCGCATGTCGCCCATCCGGCATGTCGATCTGCCCATTCCGGCGGCAGAAAAGCTGCGTCTTATTGAAGCATGGCGCTGCAGCAAGGCCAAAAATCCGCCTGACCGCTCCAGAACGGCCCGTTCTGCAGGCTTTTACCTTTTTCCATTGTGCATCTGCAACATGACAACGGCCTCGCGCTCACTAATAGTGCAGGTGGGGCATAGGCTGGCGAAATGGGGGATATCGCTGCGCAATGCATTAGCCCGCCGACCGCGCAAATCACAATGATGCCCGCCCGATTCGGGCCGGCGCCGCGTCGCGTCTGATCGAAGCCGCAGCGATGAGAGATGCTGAGGACCTTCTGGCGAAGCCTGCGGGCGCGCTGGGCGCAGCTTGATCGCTGCGACCGGCTGACGGCGCTTCTGCTGATCGCGCTCGTCGTCGTCGCGATGCTGACGTTTCGCGACTACGCCATCTCCAACGACGAGCAGGTGCAGCACCGCTACGGCGAGATGATCATCGCCTACTGGATGAGCGGGTTCACCGATCTCCGGCTGTTTCATTTCGACAACCTCTATCTCTACGGCGGGCTGTTCGACATCATCGCGGTCCTGCTGGCCCACGCCCTGCCGTTCGAAC
Organism: uncultured Hyphomicrobiales bacterium; assembly: GCA_964449645.1. Lineage (GTDB taxonomy): Bacteria > Pseudomonadota > Alphaproteobacteria > Rhizobiales > Xanthobacteraceae > CAYVBN01. The sequence continues at coordinate 1,871 of CAYVBN010000058.1, read as the reverse complement.
CCTATGCGATCCGCCACGTTCTCTGCGCCCTGATCGGGATCGGCGGCATCGCCGCGACGGCCGGCACCGCACGCCTGATCGCCGGCCCCCGCGCCGGGCTCATCGCCGCCGTGGCGCTGACGATCTGCGGCGTGTGGTACGGCGGCATGTTCAACCACACCAAGGACGTTCCACTCGGCGCGATGATGATCGCGGCGACGTTCTTCCTGCTGCGCGCAACCCGCGACCTGCCGCACGCACGCTGGTCGGACGTCCTCGGTTTCGGGCTGGCGCTCGGCGCGGCGCTCGGACTGCGGGCGATGGCGCTGCTCTTCGTCGGCTACACGGGTCTCGCCATCCTGCTGCAAATCCCCCGCTTCGGACGCAAGACATGGGGCGAGAACGCACGCTTCGTCCTGCTCGGCAGCCTGCGCCTCTTTCCCGCTTTTGCGCTCGCTTATCTGATCATGGTCGCGAGCTGGCCCTGGGCCTCGCTGTCCCCCTTCAATCCGGTGCGCGCAATTTTCGTGTTCGCGCATTTCCATTACGAGATCCGCACCATCGCGGCCGGCACTGTCTACACCATGTCGACCGTGCCGCGTTGGTACGTGCCGCTCTATCTGCTGATCAAGGTCCCGCCCGTGGTGTGGGCGGGCGCGCTGCTGGGGCTCGCCCTCGCCTGGCGGCCGGCACTGCTGTTCGGACCAGACGCCGAACGCGCGCCCTCGCCGGCCACGCGGCGCGAGATCGCGCTTCTCGCCTTCATGGTGGTGTTTCCGCCGCTCTGCCAGGTGATCGGACACGGGCCCGCCTTCACCGGCATGCGGCACTTCCTGTTCGTGCTGCCGCCCCTTGCGGTGCTCGCCGGGACCGGTTTCGACGCGCTCATCACGGCGCTCGAAGGACGCGTCCAGATTCTCGCCCACGCCGCCTCGGCTACGCTCGCCGCGGTCCTGTTGTGGAACGTCGGGCTGCTCGTCGCGCTGCACCCCGACCAGTACCTTTATTACAGCCCGCTCGTCGGCGGGTTGCGCGGCGCGGCGCAACGCTACGACACCGACTACTGGGTCAACATCATGCCGGAAGCGGTGGAGACCCTCGAAACCTATCTCAATCGCACCGAAGGTCCGCTGCACGGCGTCCCGAAGCATCGCTACATGGTCGGCGTCTGCGGAGAGCGGCTCGCGTTCGAGAAGGAGGCCGATGGGCGCCTCAAATGGACGGACGGCTGGCGCGAAGCCGACTTCTTCATCGCGCCGACGCACATGCATTGCGACCGGGCGGCCGACGGCAAGACGATCGCCACGATCGAGCGGCTCGGCGTCCCCATCGGTGTGGTGAAGGACCGCCGTAGCCTGGTGCGCCCGGACATCGCGCGCGACCGGCGGCGCAACACCGTGCCGCGGCGCGGTTCCTGATTCCCTGACTTCTTCGCCGACAATCCCTGACTTCTTCGTGACGTCCTTCGCGGCCGGCCTGCGCCTTGCTTCTCGTTTCCCGCTTGGCGGCGCCGGAAAAGAGGGATAACGGCTCGCCTCCGGGATTGCGCTTCCCACCTCGGACGGGGGACGACAGCGGGGCGCGCTGGGCGGTCACGGCCGAGGAGACCTGCGATGAGCCATTCGGGCGGCGAATTCGGTTTCATGCTGCTGGCGCTGACGCTTCTGGCGGCCGCGGTGATCAGCGTTCCGATCGCGCGCGGGCTGCGGCTGTCGGCCGTCGTGGCCTATCTGGTGGTGGGAATCGTGATCGGCCCGTTCGGGCTCGGTCTTTTCCGCTCGCCCGATACCATCCTGGCCGTCGCCGAGCGCGGCGGCGTGCTGCTGGGGGTCCTGATCGGGGTCGAGCTCGAGCTGACGCGCCGGCTCGACATGCGCCGCGACATCTTAGGC
>CAYVBN010000057.1:0-1743 GCA_964449645.1 uncultured Hyphomicrobiales bacterium | reverse complement strand
TCATCTGCAGCATCGCCAAGGTCTGGCGGTTCACCGAGCGCATTCCCGCCACCGTGTTCATGAGAACGAGCAGGTAGGTGACGAGGGCGGCGAGAACGATCTTGGGAGCGACGCCGAGGCCGAACCACAACCCGAAGAGGGGGGCCAACGCCAATTTCGGAATGCTGAAGAGGACGAAAAAGTATGGCTCGAGGATGCGGTAATGGATATCCCGGACGGTCAGCAGTCCGGCAGACAGAACGCCGAGACCGCCGCCGACGAGATAGCCGATCAGGAATTCGGCCACGGTGTAACGCGATTCCGAGGCGAGCGTGCCGTTGGCCAGCATGGCCCACCAGGCCTGAGCGATATCGCTCGGACGGCTGATGAATTCCTCGTCGACAAGCGTTCCGGAGGCCAGTTGCCAGACCGCCAGAAGGCCCAGCACCAGCCCGACCCGTCCACCCCAGACGCTGAACGCGTAGCGCCGCTGCCGGCGATCGGCCTGCGCGATGGCCTTCTGCAGGACGTGTTCTGCGCGGGTGGCATCCATCTCCTATGCCCTCCGCGCGCTGGCGCCCGCGTTGATGTGGAGCCCTGCCGCCATGACCAGCACGAGCAGGCCGAGCAGCAGAACCGCGGCAAACACGCCGGCCGTGTAGTAGCGGGACGACGCATTCAGGATCAGGTACCCGATGCCTTTCTGGGCGGAGATGAATTCGCCGATCACGGCGCCGATGACCGCCTCCGGAACCGCGATCTTGAGGCCGACGACGAGGTGGGAGGCCGCTCCCCGCAGCACGATCTTGGAAAGAACCTGGCCTCTGGTCGCGCCCATCAGCCGCGCACAGTCGATCCAGCCCTGGTGGACCGACCGGACGCCGGTCACCGCATTCATGAACACGACGAAGAACACGAAATAGGCGGCGAGCAGGATTTTCGAGGTGACGCCGATCCCGAACCAGACGATGAGCAGCGGCGCCATCGCGACGCTGGGAATGGAATAGACCGACAGCAGCAACGGCTCGATGATGGCGTAAAGCCGCGGCGACGGCCCGAAGACCGCGGCCGCCAGGATGGCCGCGCTGGCGCCGAGGAGATAACCGACGAAGGCTTCGTAAACCGTGTAACCGACATTCTCCAGCAATCGGCCGTTTTCGAACAGTTGGCCGATCGCTTCGATGATCCTGGCGGGGCTGCTGAAGAAGAACGGATCGAGCAGCACGCCCGACAGCGCCTGCCAGACGACGATGATCGACACCAGAAGACCGATGCGCCAGGACAGAACGAAGCGACGGTCGCTCCGCAGCTCGGACGCATGGACCGCAAGCGCGCGCTGCACCACGGCGCGCGATCGGTCCTGGATCTCTGTGGAATCTTGGTCCGGGGTCATCGTCGCAGGCTGGTCTTGGCGATCTCTTCGCGAATATCCGCCCAGAGCATGTCGTAGATTCTCGCGAAGCCTGGCGCCTCGTGGATGTGATAGACGTCGCGCGGCCGCGGAATGTCGATATCGTAGACTTTCTTGATGCGGCCCGGCGACGATGTCATCACCACGATCCGGTCCGACAGCGCAATCGCCTCGATCAGGTCGTGGGTGACGAACAGCACGGTCGGCCGGCTTCTTTCCCACAACGCCAGCAGGTCGTTCTGCAGCACCAGGCGGGTCTGGGCGTCGAGAGGTCCGAACGGCTCGTCCATCAGAATGAGGTCGACGTCGTAGATCAGGGTGCGGATGATGGACGCGCGTTTGCGCATGCCGCC
>CAYVBN010000056.1:0-2937 GCA_964449645.1 uncultured Hyphomicrobiales bacterium | reverse complement strand
CATCGCAGGCGCGGAATGTCTCTCCATCGTGTCCCGGGGCGCACCGCAGCACGTGCAGATAAGTTACGCAATCTGCGTACACCTGATTGCGCGGTGCGGTGCAGAACCGGGCCCCGATCGAGTCAGCATGGCTCCGGGGTCTGCCGTGCGGCACGTCGCGCGCGCTGCGTCCGGGAAACGAGGCGGTGTGCAAGGACATGCTCGGCAGAGACAGCTCAGCTCACGCGCTTCTCGCGCAAGCTGGCGGCCTCACGCCCGTTCGATCTCGGTCCTGAGCGCGGCGAGCGCGTCGGGCGTGTCGATGTCGGTGAAGGCGGCGCGGTCGGTCACCGGGACTTCGACCACCGCCTCGGCGTGATTGCCGATGAGGTGCCGCGCGCCGACGTCGCCCTCGAGCTTGGCGAGATCGGCGAAGAACCGGCGCGACCAGACGACCGGGTTGCCGCGCTTGCCGTCCCGTGTCGGCACGACGACAAGCGCGCCGTGCTCGGGATCGAAGGCAGCGAGAAGGCGATCGATCAGCGCGGCAGTGACCTGCGGCATGTCGCCCAGGCACACGATGGCGCCGTCGACGTTCTCGGGGAGCGCCGAGAGGCCGGCCTTGAGCGAGGTCGAGAGTCCTTCGGCGAAGGCCGGATTGTGCACGAGGGTGACATCGAGCCCCTTCAGCGCCGCCGCGACCCGCTCGCGCTCATGCCCGGTGACGATGACGACCGGCCGGGCGCGCGAGGCGAGCGCCTCTTCCACCGCGATGCGCACCATGGGCCGGCCGGAAATTTCCGCCAGCAGCTTGTTCGGACCGCCCATGCGGGTCGAACGTCCGGCGGCGAGCACGAGCGCACCAAGGCGGCGGCCGCCGGCCGCTTCGGTCTCGCGCGGCTGCGGACGCGTGACGATCTCCATCAGCAGTCCCCCGACGCCGAAGCCCGTGATGTCCTCGCGGCGCACCGGCAATCCGCACAGCAGGCGCGCCAGGATCCAATCGAACCCGTTCTCCTTGGGCGAGCGCGCGCAGCCGGGCGCGCCGAGCACCGGCTTGCCCTGCGCTTCGGCCACCAGCATCAGGTTTCCTGGATCGACCGGCATGCCGAAATGTTCGATGCGGCCGCCGATCGCCTCGACCGCCGCCGGAATGACGTCGCGCCGGTCGGCGATGGCGGAAGCGCCGAACACGAGCACCAGCTCGGCGCCAGCCGCGAGAACCTCCTCGATCGCCGGCGACAGCGCTTCCGCGACGTGCGGAACGCGCTTCTCCGCGACGATCGTGGCGCCGGCCGGCGCCAGCCGCTCGGCGGTGACCCGCAGCGTCTTGTCGATCACCTTGTCGGCAAGGCCGGGCAAAAGCGTCGACACGATCCCGACCTTGCGGATCTTGTAGGGGGCGACCCGCACCAGCGGCTGCGCGGAGCGCGCGGCTGCGACCGCCGCGTCACGCGCCGCCGCCGTCACGGCGAAGGGAATGATTTTCACCGTGGCGATCATCTTGCCGGTCACGACCGGCGCATAGGCGGCGAGCGTCGCAAAGGTGATATCCGGATCGACGCGGTTGAGCCGGTCGATGGCGTCCTTGTCGACCACCAGAATGCCGGCATGCTCGGCGAACAAGTTGGCGCGCCCCGTGAAGGCGCGGTCGACCCGCACGCCCTCCCCGGCCGCAGCCGCCGCGATATCGGCCGCGGCAGTGTCCTCCGACACATCGCCGGGGTCGAGCCGGGCGACCACGATCTCCGCAATGCCGGCGGCTTCGAGCGCGGCGACCTCGTTCTTGCCGATCCGCGTGCCCTTGCGCAGCACGAGGCCGTCTTTGCGGATCGAATGGACCGCGATCCCGCCTTCCGCCTCGGCCGGCGATAGGGCGCCGAACTTCATGTGACCTTCTCCGCGCCCAGCCGCAGCCGCGCGGTGATCTCGCCCATGATCGCCACGGCGATTTCCGGCGGCGAGACGGCACCGATGGGAAGCCCGATCGGCGCGTTGATGCGCGCGAGTTGCGCCTCGGTGATGCCCTGGCTCTTCAGGCGTTCGAGCCGGCGCGCATGCGTCTTCTTCGAGCCCAGCGCGCCGATGTAGAAGCACTCGCGCTGCAGCGCGTGGATCAGCGCCGGATCGTCGATCTTCGGATCATGCGTCAAGGCCACGAACGCGGTGTAGCGGTCGATGCCGAGCGGCGGCAAGGCGACATCGGGCCACTCGGCGATCACCTTCACGTCGGGAAACCGCTCGACCGTGGCAAAGGCCGTACGCGGATCGACGATCGTCACATCATAGCCGAGGAGCGCGCCGATCGGCGCCAGCGCCTGACTGATGTGCACGGCGCCGGTGGCGACGAGGCGCGGCGGCGGCACGTGCACGGTGAGAAAGACGCGGCCCTGCGGCGTCTCCGCCATGCCGCTCTTGCCGCTGCGCAGCCGTGCTTCGATCACCTCGGCGAGCGGGTCGCCCTTGACGTCGGCGCCGCGCACGAAGCGCTGCGCCCCGGTCTCCAGGTCAGTGACGACGACCGCCGCGCGACGCGCCGCGCGCTCGGCATTGAGGGCATGGAGGATGTCGAGTTTCATTTCACCGTCTGCTTACCGTCTGCGCGAGGCGCGCGCTCAGTCCACCTTCTCGACATACACCCGGATGGTGCCGCCGCACGACAGGCCGACCTGCCAGGCGGCTTCGTCGGCGACGCCGAATTCGAGCGTCCTCGGCTTGCCGCTCTCGATCACGTCGAGCGCCTCGGCGACCACCGCGCCTTCGACGCAGCCGCCCGACACCGAGCCGAGGAAATTGCCCTCGCCGTCGATCACGAGGTTCGACCCGACCGGGCGCGGCGCCGAGCCCCAGGTCTCGACCACCGTGGCGAGAGCGACGTTGCGGCCCTCGCGCCGCCAGTCTTCGGCTGCTTTGAGAATGTCTTCATCGCGCGCCAGCATGTTCGTCTCCTTCGTCTTT
>CAYVBN010000055.1:0-4567 GCA_964449645.1 uncultured Hyphomicrobiales bacterium | reverse complement strand
CCTACTTGTTGCCGTCTAGCTGCGACGCCGGTTTTTGGATGTCTGCGGCGGGCTCCCCCGCTCGGGTGGGGGGGGGCCGGCCGCTTCCGTCTCAGCTTCCATCTCAATCGACCGTGAGAACATGCGTCCGCCGGCACGGTTGTGCCGGCGTTTTCACGAATTGGTGCACTTCTTCTCGGCCGACGTCTTGTGCAGCAGCAACAGCTCGGCGCGCACCGTCTTGAGCTCGTCCGAATAGACGAGGGCATTGACGAGGCTGCCGCCGGTGCCCTGCTTGGCGCGCTCCATCAGGCTTGTGAGTTCCTGCTCGCGCTTGGAGGCCGCTTCCGAGCGCTGCGCGATCGAGGCGCAATCGAGGTAATCGAATTTGCCCGGCGCGACGTAGAGCGATCCGATGTCTTCGAAGCCCGTCGAGCAGCCGGCCAGAACGAGACACAGCGCCGCCATGGTGCCGATACGCATGAACTCCCCTCGCTGTGCCCGGATGGCGGACCCGGATCGTTGTCCGCGGGTGACAGACTAGCAAGGAAATAGTTGCGAAATTTTGCCCTCGGCGCGGCGGCGGGCGCTCGGCATGGCGCCGCGGACCGGCCGCCGGGGCAGGGCAGGCGGGCGCCACGCGGGGCGCGCCATCGTGCCTGACCCACATACGTCAGGCCACGTGCCCCGCATTGCCCTTTCACGCAGGCCGTGTAAGGTCGCCGCCCGTTTTCCCTCGGGAATCCCCCGCATGGCTCGTGACCAGATCGACATGACGCCGATCGAGACGCGCGACGAACTCGTCGCCTGGCTCGCCGCGGGAGTTAAGCCGAAGAGCGAATTCCGCATCGGCACAGAGCACGAGAAGTTCGCCTTCACGGTCGAGGGGCATCGGCCGGTTCCCTACGAAGGGCCGCGCGGCATCCGCGCACTGCTCGAGGGCATGCAGATGCTGCTCGGCTGGGAGCCGATCACCGACGGCCCGAACATCATCGGTCTTTCCGACGTGACCGGGGGCGGGGCGATCTCGCTCGAGCCGGGCGGACAGTTCGAGCTCTCCGGCGCGCCGGTCGAGACCGTGCACCAGACGTTCTCCGAGCTGATGGCGCATCTCGCGCAGATCCGCGAGGTGGCGCGCCCGCTCGGCATAGGTTTCCTCGGCCTCGGCATGAGCCCGACCTGGACGCGTGCCGAGACGCCGCAGATGCCGAAGAGCCGCTACCGCATCATGACGGCCTACATGCCGAAGGTCGGAACGCTCGGCCTCGACATGATGTACCGCACCTGCACGGTGCAGACGAACATCGACTTCTCCTCCGAGGCCGACATGGTGAAGAAGCTGCGCGTCGGTCTCGCGCTGCAGCCGATCGCCACCGCGCTGTTCGCGAACTCGCCCTTCACCGAAGGCAAGCCGAACGGTTTTCTGTCGTTCCGCTCGGAGATATGGCGCGACACCGACCTCCACCGTTCCGGAATGCTGCCGTGGGCGTTCGAGCCCGGCATGGGGTTCGAGCGGTGGGCGGATTACGCGCTCGACGTGCCGATGTATTTCGTCAAGCGCGGCGACACCTATGTGGACGTCGCCGGATCCTCATTCCGCGATCTCCTGGCCGGCCGGCATCCGGCGTTGCCGGGCGAGCGCGCCACGATTTCCGATTGGGCGAACCACATCTCGACGATCTTTCCCGAGGTCCGCCTCAAGCGCTTCCTCGAGATGCGCGGCGCCGACGCGGGCCCGTGGGGACGCCTGCCGGCGCTGCCGGCGTTCTGGGTCGGGCTGCTCTACGACGATGCCTGCCTCGACGCGGCGTGGGACATCGCCAAGGACTGGACCGCGGAGGAGCGGCAGAAGCTGCGCGACGACGTTCCGCGCCTCGGATTCGCGGCGACGATCCGCAACCGCAGCGCGCTCGACATCGCGCGCGAATGCCTCGGTCTCGCGCATGCCGGTCTCGCGCGGCGCGCGCAACGCGACGGGTACGGCCGCGATGAGACGCGCTATCTCGAGCCGCTCGATGATCTCGCGGCGCGCGGCCGCACTCCGGCGGAGGACCTGCTGGAAAAATTCCACGGGCCCTGGCACGGATCGGTCGATCCCATCTTCGTCGAATGCGCCTACTGAGACGCCCTGCGTTTCGGCGCGTGGTCGTCGCGAATGGCGGGCCGTTGCGAATAATCGAATAAGCAGGTGAGCCATGGCGAAAGGCACGCCCGCCACCATCGCGCTCGCGCGCAGCGGCATCACCTTCAGGCTGCACGAATACGACTACGATCCAAACGCCGAGCGCATCGGGCTGCAGGCCGCCGACGCGCTCGGGGTTCCGCCCGCGCGCCTGCTCAAGACCCTGATGGCGCGTGCCGGCAAGGACGTCGTCTGCGTGCTCGTTCCCTCCGATCGCGAGGTGAACCTGAAAGATCTGGCGGCGGCGGCCGGCGAGAAGAGCGCCGCCATGCTGGCGCCAGCCGAGGCCGAGCGGGTGACCGGCTATCACGTCGGCGGCATCTCGCCGTTCGGACAGAAGCGGCGCGTGCGGGTGTTCGTCGCCGAGAGCGCGCTCGGACACGCGACCGTTCTGGTCAATGGCGGACGGCGCGGACTCCAGATCGAGCTGGCGCCGGCCGATCTAGTCCGCTTGTTGCAGGCCGAGCAGTTTCGCCTCGCGTGAGACTTACTCCGCCGCCCGGCTCGCGTCCGACAGGTTGTCGAGCGATGAGATGACGTGCTCGGCAAGCGCGTCGGCGAGCGCCGAGCGTTCGTGCGGGTTGCGCACGAGACCGACGCGGCACGACGGCAGTTCGGGAAATCCCTCGGAGGCCATCAGGACGCGCATGCCGGGCCGCAGCCCCGATTCGGGAAACACCGAGACCGCGAGCCCGGCCAGCACCGCGGCCGCGACCGCTCCTGAATTGGCGCTGGTGTAGAGCACCCGGTAGGGACGGCCAAGCTGTTCGAGCTGCTCGACGGCGGCGCGCCGCCAGGCGCAGGTCGGACGGCCAAGCGCAAGCGGCAGGCGCTCCTCGAGATGGGTCGCGTGGCGGTTCGAGGTGACCCAGAGCAGCCGCTCGCGCCGGAAGGTCTCGGTCGGACGGTTGCTGCCGCAATAGGTGACGATCGCGAGATCGAGCTCGTTGGCGTCGATGTGCTCGAACAGCTTGAGCGTCGGTTCGCAGATCACCGTCAACTCGACGCCCGGATAGACACGCGAGAACCGCGCCATGATCTCCGGCAGATAGCGGTCGGCATAGTCGTCCGGAACGCCGAGCCGCACGCGGCCCGACAGCTCGGCGTCGGAGAACGCGGTGAGCGCCTCCATGTTGAGCTTGACGATGCGGCGCGCATAGTCGAGCAGGCGCTCGCCGTCCTCGGTGAGCTTGGAGGCGCGGCCGTCGCGGGCGAAAATCTGCCGGTCGAGCCGCTCTTCCAGCCGCTTCATCTGCATCGACACCGCCGACTGCGTCTTGTGCACGATCTCGGCGGCGCGGGTGAAGCTGCCGGTCTCGGCGATGGCGATGAAGGTGCGCAACTGATCGGCGTCGATGAGCGCGGTCATGACGGTACTCCCTCGGCCGGACGGAACGGGGCCCGATCAAACATGAACAACTGTGATCTTACAGATTAAAAACATTCGTTTCACTAATCAATTCGTCATTGGCATGATGGCGTCATCCGGAATGCGCTCCCCCGATCCCTTCGCAGGCGGCAGGCGCACCGTCACCGGTTTCCCCCGGCCGACGCCCCATCGGCCATCCGGCCCGGACTGCGATTTCCCCTCGTCGCGGTTCAGCCCAGCGCCCGCCGGACCCCCTCCGGCGGGCGCTTTTTTTGTGGGGCGTGCGGCCGGCTTTCAGGCCCCGGACGTCAGGCCGACGGCTCGGTCTCTCTCTCTTTTTCGATGAGCGGTCCGGCTTCCGGATTGAGCGGCCTTGCCTCGCGCCGCGGCCGGCTGAGCGGCTCCGGCTGCACCCGCCGGGCGTAGGTCAGGTCGCGCCCGGCGTAGATGCCTTCCGCCTGCTGCAGGGCGAGCCGCGCCTGATCCCGGTTGCGGACATCCGCCTCGACGTCGCCGGCGCGCTCCTCGCTGAGACCCAGCGCCCCGAGCGTGCGGCGGCCGAACAGCATCGCCGACTCGAAGGTCTCGCGCAGTTCGAAATCGACGCCCTTGGCGATCAGCCGCAGCGTGTGGCGCCGATCATAGGAGCGCACGTAGAGCGAGACGCCGGGAAATTCCGCGCGCACCATGTCGACGATGCGGTTCGTCGTGTCCTGGCCGTCGACGCAGACCGCCACCACGCGCGCGTTGGCGGCGCCGGCGGCCCGCAGCACGTCGAGGCGCGTGCCGTCGCCGTAGTAGACCTTGAAGCCGAACCGCCCGGCGTTCTGGATCATCTCCGGATCGTTGTCGATCGCCGTGACGTCGACGCCCTCGGCGACCAGGAACTGGGCGACGATCTGTCCGAAGCGGCCGAACCCGACGAGCAGGACCGAACCGCGCGCGCCGTCGAAACTGTCGGGCTCCTGCTCGCGTCCTCCCGACAGCCGGCAGATCGCCCAGTCGCTCGCGCTGGCGAAGGGCGGCCCGATCAGCAT
>CAYVBN010000054.1:0-7315 GCA_964449645.1 uncultured Hyphomicrobiales bacterium | reverse complement strand
GCTGAAGGTCGCGGCATGGAGGGTGCCGAAGGGCGACGACAGCAGGTGCTTCTGCCAATGCTCGGAGACGGACGGCTGGCGCGCGATCAGCGACGCGAGATCCTGATATCCGATCCCGACCGGCGTCCCGATCACCAGCGCAGCAAGGCCAAGGGACGCACCCGCCCCCCTCGGCATTGTCCTGAGGCTTCGCATCTGCACGCCCACGCAACGCAACGCTACGCAACTCCGTGCGGCGGACGCCTTACACCGTCCGCCGTTCTGCATTCGGATTGCTAAAACCGACGGCACTACGTCCGCCAATCAGCAACTATTGTCGAATTAACCTTGAGAACCCCTTAAGACCGGAAATCATCGTCCGATTGCGGCACCGTGAGGGCGAGGGCCGCGCGACATCGGGGATTCTGGGTCGCGTCGACGATTTCTGTTGTGGTGTGTCCTGATTGCATCACAGCATCTGATTCGGAAGCCGTGCGGCCATCTCCCGCGCGACCCCCAGAAAACAGCCTGGACCCCGCGTCTGCGGTGCAACGCTGCGCGCGGCACCGCGTGCGGGGAACGCATCGATTTGGAATGATTGCCGGAGGCGGTGCGGACCGGGGATGCGGATCAAGCCCACTCTGACTCGCGTCTAGGGCGCGCCGCAGCACGCAGTGATGCGGTGCAGACTCGGGACCCACCCCGAGTCAATTCACCGCGCTCGCCCCCGAGTCAGTTCAGAAGAGAAAGGTGCGCCACCGCCCAATTGCCGAGCAGAAACGCGGCCGCACCGAGCAGGCAGCCCAGCAGCAACGTGCGTTCGGTGAGGATTTCGGGCACCGGTCGGCGCACCACGAGGCGCAGCACGAGCAGCGCCGCCCCGACCAGCACGAAGAACACGACCAACGGATGTGCGAGCACGTCGTCGCCGAATGGCCGGCGCTCGCCCAGCGTTCCGAACGCAAGGCCGGCGAGGCCCACGAAGGCGTACCACCACATCGGCGCCCGCGCCGGAGCCTGTGGGGGTGCATTCGGCGAGCGCCGTGCAGAGGTGCGTCGAAGATCGCTCATGGTTCCGGGATCGCGGACCGTGAGGGAGACTCGCAAGGCTCCCCCACGGCACGGACTAACCCGGCTTCCGGCGGATCGTCAAAGCGCGCGGTCCGGCTTTCACATCTTGACGCCGTGCTCGGTGAAGTACTTCACCGCGCCCGGATGCCACGGAATGGGCGAGTTGGCCTTGAGCTGATACTTGAGGTCGAAGGTCTGGGCCTCCTTGTGCACGGCGACGAGATCGCTCTTCTTGTCGAAGATCGTCTTGACGATGTTGTACGCCGTCTCGTCCGACATCTTGTCGCCCGACACCAGGATGTTCCAGACGACGGCGATCTTGTTGTCTTTCTCCTGGCCCGGATAGGTCTTCGCCGGGATCACGTCGGCCGCGTAGAGGTTGCCGTATTTGGCGTTCATCTTGGCAACCGCGTCGGCATGATCGATCAGCTTGATCTTTACGCCCGGCGTGGCGCCGAGATCGGTGACGGCCGCCGTCGGCAGCCCGCCGACCCAGAAGAAGGCGTCGATCTTGCGGTCCTTGATGGCGTTGACGGATTCGGCGGCGCCGAGCCGTTCGCGTTTCATGTCCTTGTCCTTGTCGAGGCCTTCGGCTTCGATCAGCCGGAACGCCATGACCTCGGTCGCGCTGCCGGGCGAGCCCGTCGACACGCGCTTGCCCTTGAGGTCGGCCATCTTCTCGATGCCGGTGCCCTCGATCGTCACCACGTGCATGCGGTTCGGATAGAGCACCATCAGGGTGCGCACCGCGACCTTGTGGCTCTTGAACTTGTCCTCGCCCTTGAACGCATCGAGCGCGGCGTCGGCCATGGAGAAGCCGAGCTCGCTCTGCCCGGTGTCGATGAGCTTGAGGTTGTCGACCGAGCCGCCGGTCACTTCCGCGGTGGCCTGCAGGCCCGGGATCGTCTTGGAGAGCACGTTGGCGAGCCCGCCGCCGAGCGGATAATAGACGCCGCCCGTGCCGCCGGTGCCGATCGACATCGTGCGCTGCTGGGCCAGCGAGACGCCGGCGACGAGCGCGACAGCGAGCGCGAGCGCGCCCGTCACGAGGCCGCGGGAATTTCGACTTCGCATGTCAGTTCCTCCCTCGTTTTCATTTCACCGTCGCCGCGACGCGGTCCGGTGTCTTGAACTGCAGCAGCAGGAGCGCGCCGGCGATGGCAAGGCCGAACGGCGCCGGATACGGAACGTCGAGCCCGCTGATCGTCTCGAGCAAGGCCTCGATCAGGCTCGGGAACACGAGCAGAAGCCCGGCGAGCAGGAACAGCGCGCGCTCGACTGTCGTGTTCCGGCGCAGCCCCCAGTTCTGCGCCGCCGCGGCCAGCGCCGCGAGCCCGGCGGCCGTGATGGCGGTGATCCAGACGATGTCGAGCACCGAGCCGCCGCTCGGGATCTTCAGCAGGAGACCCGCCCCGCGCGGGTCGAGCACGAAGACGAACGGCACCAGGAACGCCGGCAGCGTATATTTCCACGCCTGCATGGTCGTCACATAGGGGTCGCCACCCGTGATGGCGGCCGCGGCGAACGGCGACAGCGCGGTCGGCGGCGAGACCTCGGAGAGCACCGCGTAATAGAAGATGAACATGTGCGCGGCATAGTCGGGCACGCCGAGCTTGATCAGCGCCGGCGCGGCGATCACCGCGCAGATGATGTACGACGCCGTGACCGGCACCGCGAGGCCGATCACCCAGACGATGAGCGCGGTATAGATCGCGGTGAGCAGCAGGCTGCCGCCGGCGTAGTCGATGACGATCGAGGAGAACTTCAACCCGAGGCCGGTCAGCGTCACCACGCCGACGATGACGCCCGCCGACGCGCAGGTCGTCGCCGCGCTGAGCACGCCAATCGATCCGTCGGCGAGCGCGCGCACCAGCTTCTTCGGGAACAGCGCGGTTTCGCGGTTGAGGAAGCTCATCGCGAACGCCAGCACGGTGGAGTAGAAGACGGAAAGCATCGGCGAATAGCCGATCACCATGAAGACGACGACGGCGACCAGCGAGACGAAGTGGAAGCCGTAGCGCCGCGTCATCTCCCACAGGGTCAATTCCTGCCTGAAGACGACATCGTGCGCGCCGAAGCGCAGCGAGTCGAGTTCCACCATGATGAGCAGCGCGAAGTAGTAGAGGCAGGTCGGGATCGTCGCCATCCAGATGACGTCGAGATAGCTGATCTTCAGAAACTCGGCGATCAGGAAGGCGGCGGCGCCGAGCACGGGCGGCGACAGGATGGCGCCGAGCCCGCCGGCCGCGAGCAGGCCGCCCGCCGCGTTCTTCTCGAACCCCGCCTTGGCGAGCATCGGGGCCGCAACCGTGCCGATCATCACGGTGGTGGCGACGCCCGAGCCGGAAGGACCGCCGAGCAAAAACGAGGAGGCGACCACCGCCCGGCCGGCGCTCGACGGCTTGTTGCCCATGACGGCGAGCGAGAAATCGATGAAGAACTTGCCCGCGCCCGAATGCTGCAGGACGGCGCCGTAGATCGTGAACATGATGATCAGTGTCGCCGAGACGTCGACCGCGACGCCGAAGATGCCTTCGAGCGTGATGAACAGATGGCCGACGAGGCGCGAGATGTCGTAACCGCGGTGCGTCCAGGGCGGCGGCAGATCCGGGCCGAGCATCGCATAGGCGATGAACAGCAGCGCCACGATCGGCATGATCGGGCCGGTGGTGCGGCGCGCCGCCTCGAGCACCAGAACGATGAAGATGAGGCCGAGAACGACGTCGAGGCGGTCCGGAACGGCCGCGCGATCGGTGAAGTCGTCGCCGCCCCACAGGGCGTAGCCGAGGATCGCGACGGCGGCGACGGCCGGAATGACGTCCCACCAGCGGATGCGGTTGCGGAACCGCATCGCGAGCGGAAACAACAGGAAGCTGAGGACCAGAACGAAGGCGACGTGCGTGTAGCGCAGCGGCTGGGTGGGAACGATCTCGTAAGCGGCGTAGAGGTGGAACAGCGTCATCGCCACGGCGATCGCCGTCGTGATGGTGCCGGCCCAGCCCGAGAGCCGGTTGGCGGCGCCCTCCTCGGCCTCGACATAGGCTTCCGCCTTGCGCAACTGCTCTTCGGAAATCTCCACTGTCTCCGTCGGCGACGGAGGCTGCACGCCCTCGCTCATGCGTTCCCCTCGCCCGTCCCGCTCCGGCGCAGCCCACCCCCTGGCCGCACGCGGCGAACGGCTTCTTTCCGCCGCGCCGCTTCGTGGCGACACGGTCGTTGCCGGCAAACGGTAGCACGGAGAAAGACGGACGGAATACCCTCTCGGACGGCCCCGCAGTGGCCGGACGGGAGTGCGGTCCGGAGTCGCGGCGGCTCCGGTCTCGCGGGACGCGGACGTTAACCTAGCGGCAATGCGAAGCAGAAATACTCTCCCGCACCTCCTGGACGCGCGGGACATGCTCGAGTTGTCGAACGGACTCGGAATCCTGCAGGATTGGCGCGACCTTGCTCTGCTGGGCGCGCTGGTGCTGTTGCTTGCGCTCGGCGTGAAGGCCGCCCTCTGGCGCCGGCACATGCTGCGCACCACCGCGACAATCGACAACATGTCGCAGGGGCTGTGCGTGTTCGACGCGGCCGAGCGCCTCGTCGTCCTGAACAAGCGCTATCTGGAGATCTACGCCTTCTCGCCCGACGTGGTGAAGCCCGGCTGCACCCTGCGCGACATCCTGCGCCATCGCGCGGCGCTCGGCATGCTCTCCGGTGACCCGGAAGAGTACCGCAAAACTCTGCTCAAGGCGGTGAGCGAGGGCCGGACGACAAACAGCCTGGTCGAGGTCGGCAACGGGCGGACCATCTCGGTCATCAACAGGCCGATGCCCGGCGGAGGCTGGCTCGGCACTCACCACGACGTCACCGAACGCCGCCAGCTCGAAAAGCAGCGCGACGCCCTGGCGGTGCAGGAATCCCGCCGCGCCACGATCGATGCGGCCATTGTGTCGTTCCGGGAGCATATGAACGCGCTCCTGGAATCCGTCGGCGAAAGCGCGCGCTCGATGAACTCGACCGCCACCGCGCTGACGGCCGCATCCGATCAGACGTCGCAGCGCATCGAAAGCGCGGTCGGCGCGTCGCGCGAAGCCTCGAGCAGCGTGAAGACCGCCGCCAATGCGGCCGACGAGCTGTCGCACTCGATCGGCGAGATCGGACGGCAGCTCGAGCAGACGAATGCGGTGGTACGCGTGGCGGTCGATGAGACTCAGGCGACCGACGAACAGATCGCCACGCTGGCTGTTGCGGCTCAGAAGATCGGAGAGGTGGTGAAGCTCATTCGCGACATCGCCGGGCAGACCAACTTGCTGGCGCTCAACGCCACCATCGAGGCTGCGCGCGCGGGAGAATCCGGCAAGGGCTTTGCGGTGGTCGCCTCCGAGGTCAAATCGCTGGCGGTGCAGACCGCCAAGGCAACGGAGGACATTTCCGGGCAGATCTCGGCCGTGCAGGCCTCGACCAGCGCGGCCGTCGAGGCGATCCGGCGCATCGCGGAGCGCATGCGCGAGATCAACGGCTACACCTCGGCGGTCGCCGCCTCGGTCGAACAGCAGAGCGCGGCCACCGGCCAGATTTCGCGCAATGTCGCAAACGCTGCGCAAGGCGCGAACGTCTCGGCCGCCGTGCTTGACGAAGTTTCAACCGCCGCGTCGCAGACGCGCAATTCCGCCCAGACAGTGCTCGACGCCTCGCAGTCCGTCGAAACGGTCGTCTCCGACCTGCGCTCGGAAGTCGAGACCTTCCTCGCCAAGGTCGCGGTCTGAACGCCGCGCTTCGCGCAATGATGCGTCACTGCATCGATTCAATGAGCGGAAATCCGTGCACGTCTTTCACCTCTCCCCGCCGCGGAGAGGTGAATCCAGCAAGATCGCACGCATGGCCACATTCACGACCGACATTCACGTCTTTAGGTCTCGCGCGGCGTGCAATCGCTCCTCACGTTCACGCCGTGCTCGCCGCGGTACGGCCGAGCGCCGCCTGGGCGGCGGCGAGCCGCGCGATCGGCACGCGGAACGGCGAGCACGAGACGTAGTCGAGGCCGGCCTCGTGGCAGAAGACGACCGACGCCGGATCGCCGCCGTGCTCCCCGCAGATGCCGAGCTTGAGGTTCGGCCGCACCTTGCGGCCGCGCTCGGTGGCGATGCGCACGAGTTCGCCGACACCGTCCTGGTCGATGGAGACGAACGGATCGTTCGGCAAGATGCCCTTGGCCGTGTAGATGCCGAGGAAACTCGCGGCATCGTCGCGGCTGATCCCATAGGTCGTCTGCGTCAGGTCGTTGGTGCCGTAGGAGAAGAATTCGGCCGTCTCGGCGATTTCGCCGGCCTTGAGCGCCGCACGCGGCAGCTCGATCATCGTTCCGACCTGATACTGGACCTTTGTCTTGGTCTCGGCCGACACCGCCTCGGCCATGGCGTCGATGCGCGCCTTCACCAAGTCGAACTCGGCCTTGGTGGCGATCAGCGGCACCATCACCTCGGGCACCACCGGCGCGCCAGTGCGCTTGCCCGCCGCGACCGCCGCCTCGAAGATGGCGCGCGCCTGCATCTCGGCGATCTCCGGATAGGCGATCGCCAAGCGACATCCGCGGAAGCCGAGCATCGGGTTGAATTCCTTGAGCTCGCGCGCGCGGTCCGCAAGCTTCCGCGGGTCCGCGTTCATTGCCGCGGCGACTTCCGCGATCTCCTGTTCGGTGTGCGGCAGGAACTCGTGCAGCGGCGGGTCGAGCAGCCGGATCGTGACCGGCAGGCCCTTCATGATCTCGAACAGCTCGACGAAGTCGGCGCGCTGCATCGGCAGAAGCTTGGCGAGCGCCGCCCGGCGGCTGTCCTGGTCGTCCGCCAGGATCATCTCGCGCACCGCGCGGATGCGGTCCTCCTCGAAGAACATGTGCTCGGTGCGGCACAGCCCGATGCCCTCGGCGCCGAACTTCACCGCCACGCGCGCGTCGTTGGGCGTGTCGGCGTTGGCGCGCACGCCAAGCTTGCGCGCGGCATCCGCCCAGCCCATCAGCACGGCGAATTCGCCCGAGAGCTCCGGCTCGAGCATCGGCACGCGGCCGACGAGCACCTGCCCGGTCGAGCCGTCGACGGTGATGAAATCGCCCTTGTTGAAGGTCTGGCCGCCGACGCTCAAGGTCTGCTTGTTATAATCGACGCGCAGCGCACCGGCGCCGGCGACGCAGGGCTTGCCCATGCCGCGCGCGACCACGGCGGCATGCGATGTCATGCCGCCGCGCGTGGTCAGGATCCCTTCGGCCGCGTGCATGCCGTGAATA
>CAYVBN010000053.1:0-2905 GCA_964449645.1 uncultured Hyphomicrobiales bacterium | reverse complement strand
CGGACCGTCGGTGCGTGCGTCCTTGCTGGCCGGAGGCGTGGATGAGGACTGCGACGGCTTGGCCGTCGGCGGCGCCGGCGGTGGATCGGGAGGGGAGGTGGCGTCGAGCAGCGACGCAAAGGGCGAAGCCGCGCCCTTGGGCTCGGTGGACAACGTGGAATGGGGACGAGCGGGGGCGCGCATGGATGCGGTGACGGCACTCGGTTCGGACGCGACGCTCGGCACGGGGCACCTCTCGGCAGTCTGGCCCCGTCCGAACTGCAAGCAGCGGGCCAACCGCCGGAACACGGAAATGCAAGCGAATCCAACTAAGTAGGCGAGACGCCCGGGCTCCCCCGGGCGGCAATCGTTACAGGGCGGGCAAGAACTGCCGGGCCGCACGCGGTCGACGCCCAGATTGCGCCGCCTTGGTCGATGCCTATAGTAGGCGCGGCCAAGGGCTCGCCTTGTCCGGTTGGCCGCCCCATATGTCTCCAGGATTCTCAAGGACGCGGCGAGCGGCGCTCAGACCCATGCTGAACAGTCTCGATGTCGAAGGGCCTCCGCAGGAGACGCGGGTCGTCGTCGCCATGTCGGGTGGCGTCGATTCCTCCGTCACGGCGGCGCTGCTCAAGGCCGAAGGCTACGACGTCGTCGGCGTGACGCTTCAGCTCTACGACCATGGCGCAGCGACCCATCGCAAGGGCGCCTGCTGTGCCGGCCAGGACATCCACGACGCGCGCGCGGTGGCGGAACGCATCGGCATTCCGCATTACGTGCTCGACTACGAGAGCCGTTTCAAGGAAGCCGTGATCGACCGCTTCGCCGAGAGCTATGCGTTGGGCGAGACACCGGTGCCGTGCGTCGACTGTAACCAGGCGATCAAGTTCCACGATCTCCTCAACACCGCCCGCGAGCTTGGCGCCGCGGTGCTGGCGACGGGCCATTACGTGGCCTCGCGCCGGCTCGCCGACGGCTCGCATGCGCTCTATCGCGCGCGCGAGGAGGATCGTGACCAGAGCTATTTCCTGTTTGCCACCACCAGGGAACAGCTCGAGGTGCTGCGCTTTCCCCTCGGCGAGCGGACGAAGGCCGAGACGCGCGAGCTCGCGCGCCGCTTCGGCCTCGCAGTCGCCGACAAGCACGACAGCCAGGACATCTGCTTCGTGCCGACGGGCCGCTATACCGACGTGATCGAACGCCTGATGCCGGATGCCGTCGAGCCGGGCGACATCGTCGATCTCACTGGCCGCGTGCGTGGACGCCATAACGGCATCATTCATTTCACCGTCGGGCAGCGCCGCGGATTGGGCATCGCCGGAAGCGAGCCGCTCTACGTGGTGCGCCTCGATGCGGCGAGCCGTCGGGTCGTGGTCGGTCCGCGCGCCGCGTTGCGCACCGCCCGCATGCGGCTGCGCGACGTCAACTGGATCGGGCCCGGCAGCATCGACGCGGTGCTTGCCGAACGGACCGAGGTCTTCGTCAAGGTGCGCTCGACGCGCCGGCCGCAGCCGGCCTGGCTCCGCCGGGTGGACGGCGGCATCGAAGTCGAACTGATCGACGGAGAGGAGGGCGTCGCGCCCGGTCAGGCCTGCGCCTTCTACGATGCGGCCCAAGGCCAGGCCCGGGTGCTCGGCGGCGGCTTCATCAAGAGCGCTGTGTCGGCCGCGGAGGCCGTCGCTCCCCTGGTGCCGGCATCGGCCACAGCCGCGGTTCGCGGCTGATCCGGGGCGGCGCGATGGCGGGGGGCGAACTCGACAAGGATACGATCGCCAAGGCCTATGCGCGCTGGGCGCCGGTTTACGACCTGGTGTTCGGCGCGGTGTTCGACCGCGGACGCAAGGCGGCGATTGCGGCCGCCGAACGGATCGGCGGGCGTATTCTCGAAGTCGGTGTCGGCACCGGGATCTCGCTGCCGGATTACGCCCGCAGCAACCGTGTCGTCGGGGTCGACATCTCCGAGCCGATGCTGCGCCGCGCGCAGGAGCGCGTCGTCGCGCACGGGCTGACCAACGTGGAAGCGCTCGCCGTCATGGACGCGGCAAACCTCGCGCTGCCCGATGCATCGTTCGACGTCGTGGTGGCGCAATACGTCATCACCGCGGTGCCGCGGCCGGAAGCCACGCTCGACGAGTTCTTCCGTGTGCTCAAGCCGGGCGGCGAAGTCATCCTGGTCAATCACATCGGCGCGGAGACGGGCCCGCGCCGCATCTTCGAGCAATCGTTCGCGCCGCTCGCGCGCCGGCTCGGATGGCGGCCGGAATTTCCCTGGGCGCGGCTGCGCGACTGGGCCGACAAGCAGCCGCACGTGCGGGTGATCGAACGCCGGCCGATGCCGCCGCTGGGGCACTTCTCGCTCATCCGCTTCGGCCGCGTCGGAGCCCATCCGGCGCTCGGTGAAATCGCCGTGCAGGCTGGCGCCTGAGCCGAATTTTCCGACGTCATCATCCGGCATGATTTTTCTTCGACTCGGCATCCGCGCGAGTCGTCGTCTCCCTTCAACCTTTTGATTTCAGCATGATCTTGTCCGGGGTCATGCTCTAGACTGCAGACGGTGCCGGGGAGGACTCCGCATGGCCGTCCGTCTGCTGCTTTCGTTGTGTCTTCTCCTCATCGGGACTGCGGCGCATGCCGAGGACCTCGCGCCTTGGCGCCAGGGCAACGTGCAGCCGAAAGGCGATGCGGGGTTCTGGTACATGGTGTCGGAGGGAGGCTTCGCCCGCGCGCAGGGCCTTGACATGAAGATGCTCGCGTTCAACAGCGACACGCTCATGCTCAAGGCGCTCGTCGCGCGCGAGCTCGACAGTTTCGAGGGAAGTCCGATCAGTCCGATGATCGCCGACAGCAAGGGCGCCGATCTGAAGGTGCTCGGCTGCTCGTGGCCGAAGCTGACCTATTCGTTCTTCGCCCGTCCGCAGATCACCTC
>CAYVBN010000052.1:0-4334 GCA_964449645.1 uncultured Hyphomicrobiales bacterium | reverse complement strand
GCTTCCTTGAAGGCCTTGGCCACCAGGATCCAGGTGTCGCGTGCGCGCCTTGCCGGCGAGCACAGGACATGATCGGGCAGGAGCCCGTGCTTCGCCATGAAGGCGCCGATCTTGGGCGCGGCCTCTTCGCCGCGCAGCGTGAGCGGGCGGTCGCGGTCGGATTTGCCCGGTTGCGACAGTTCGGATTTGGCGTGACGGAGCAGCATCAGGCGGCGCATGGAGGTCCACGTCGATTTCGGCGTCGGAAAAGTATAGTGTGGCGGATTTGAAGTTCCTAAGATCGTGCAGCGAATTCCGATAGGAACTTCAAATCCAAAGCCACACCAGAATCATCAACTGGCTAGTGTCCTTTTGATTCCGAAGTTCGCATCAGAGCCTGCTGCAAGGTATTGCGAACTTCGGAATCGGGACATTAGCATGCCGCACCCGCGGTCGAGGCCCCCGCGGCGACGCAGGCAGGCAGGTGGCCGGCGCGAGGATGGATGAAGGATCACGGGGCAGGCAATGGTGCGGCGGCGAGTTGGTACGAGACGACGAGCGTCGCAGCCCGTCCGCGGCCGCCGCTGACCCATGATCTCGACGTCGACGTCTGTGTCGTCGGCGGCGGCCTCGCCGGCCTGACCGCCGCCCGGGAAGTCGCCCGTCGCGGCTGGTCGGTCGCCGTGCTCGAGGCGAGGCACGTCGCCTGGAACGCCTCGGGGCGCAACTGCGGCTTCGTGCTTCCCGGCTTCGCGCAGCCGCTCGCGCGCATCATCGAGCGGGTCGGGCTCGATCACGCCAGGGACCTGTGGAATCTGTCGCAGGCGGGCGTCGATTACGTCCGTGCGGCGATCCGGGACGGCGGCATGGCCAGCGTCGATCCGGTCCCCGGCTGGCTCGATGTCTCCAAGGTCGACGACCGCGATGCCTTGTCGGATCTCGCCGAGCTGCTGGCGGCGGAGTTCGGCTATGAGGCCGAATTCTGGCCGACCGAGCGCGTGCGCGCGGTGCTCAAAAGCGACTTCTATTTCCAGGCCCTGCATTTCCCCGGGGCCTTTCACCTGCACGCCCTCAATTATGCGCTCGGCCTCGCCGCGGCGGCGGAAGAGGCCGGCGCGACCATCTATGAGCAGACCGAGGTGGTGGCGATCGATCCGGCCGGCGTGCGCAAGCGCATCGAGACGACCTCGGCGCGCGTGCGCGCCGGGCACCTCGTGCTCGCCGGCAACGTCCATATCGGCCGGCTCGTGCCGGAACTCGCCGGCACCCTGGTCCCGGTCACCACCTATGCGGCCGTCACCGCGCCGCTCGGACCGCGGTTGCGCGAGAATATCCTTTATGCCGGGGCGGTCAGCGACAGCGATCGGGCCGACTGCCACTACCGCATCGTCGGCGGCGATCGGCTGCTGTGGGCCGGTTCGTTCAGCGTCTGGCCGGGCGACCCGCGCCGCCGTGCGGGCCGGCTCGCGCAGGAAATCGCCCGGCGCTACCCGCAGCTCGGCGCGGTGGAACTCGAATACACTTGGTCGGGTCTGATGGGCATTCCGCTGCACCGGATGCCGCAGATCGGGGAGATTTCGGCCGGGCTCTGGGTCGCGAGCGGATTCAGCGGCCACGGCCTCAACACCACCGCCATGGCGGGCGACTTGATCGCGCGCGCCATCGTGGAAGGCGACGACCGATGGCGGCTGTTCCTGCCGTACGGGCTCGTCTGGACAGGCGGGCTCGCCGGGCGCGCGGCCGTGCAGGTCGCCTACTGGGTGACGCGGGCGCGCGAGGAGCTAGCGGCTCGGCTGTCGCGGCAAAGCGAGGCCCGGCACAGGGGCGCATCCCAGGTCGGTGTGACACCTGACGCCGGGGCGCTTCCGGGCGGGGACCCCCATGCCCCGGAACCGGCGGGCAAAAAAGTCACAGCTCCCGTGAAAATGCCGTCAGCGGCGGGAAGCAACGACCCGATTGAGCCTTCCGCTGTCGCGTAATCGGCCAAACTGACGCACAATGCCTTCGATTCCCCTGGCGCGAGCCAGCGGGTGTCCGCGGGTTTGTCCCCAGCCTGGGGGACCCGGATTTGGAAGTTCGGCCTGCGCGCTGTTAATTGGCGGAATTCGGCGAAGCGCGTCGGGCCAGGGAATGGGGTGACACCGATGTGGAATTTGGCCAGTCGACTCGGGTTGGGGGCAGGGGCCGTGGCGTTCGTCTCGGCGACCGCGGCATTCGGCGCCGACCTCGGCGTGGCGCCGGCACCGGCCGCGCCGGCGCCCTCCGGATGGATCATCACCATCGGGGCGGAAGGCCACGTGGAGCCTTCGTATGAGGGGGCCGATCACTATCACGTCGTGCCAGCCCCGATCTTCGACTTCCGGCGCGCCGGCACGCCGCCGAATTTCCGCAGCCCGATCGACGGCTTCGGCATCTCTCTCATCGACCTCGGCTCCTTGAAGGTCGGTCCCGTCGGCAAGCTGATCTGGCAGCGCAAGGAAAGCGACTTCTCCGAGCTGCACGGGCTGGGCGACGTCGATTGGACCGTCGAAGTCGGCGGCTTCGTCGAATTCTGGCCGGCGCAATGGCTGCGCACGCGCGTCGAGGCGCGGCAGGGCATCGGCGGTCACCACGGCCAGGTCTTCGATCTCTCGGCCGATTTCATCTCGCACGTCACGCCGC
Organism: uncultured Hyphomicrobiales bacterium; assembly: GCA_964449645.1. Classification (GTDB taxonomy): domain Bacteria; phylum Pseudomonadota; class Alphaproteobacteria; order Rhizobiales; family Xanthobacteraceae; genus CAYVBN01. Next base: position 1,694 of record CAYVBN010000052.1, on the reverse strand, counting down.
AGCTGCAGCTCAACGCGGGCCCGCGCCTCGGCCTCGCGACCTCGAACGCGCTCAGCCCCTATTTCAGCGTCACGCCGGCGCAGTCGATCGCCTCGGGGCTGCCGGTGTTCGATGCGGGCGGCGGGCTGCGCTATGTCGGTGTCGGTGCGCAGGCCACCTACTACTGGACCCCGCAGTGGACGACGAACGTGTTCGTCGAATATCAGCGCCTGCTCGGCGATGTCGCCGACTCGCCGCTGGTCTCGCTGCGCGGATCGGCGGATCAGGTGACGGCCGGTGTCGGCCTCTCCTATTCGTTCAACTGGGCCGGGTTCCAGTAACGACGTCTAACGTCGTCGCGCGCGAGCGGCTCACCGCCCCTCGCGCTTTGCCATGAACGCCAGCCGCTCGAACAGATGAACGTCCTGCTCGTTCTTGAGCAGGGCGCCGTGCAGTGGCGGGATGAGCCTCTTCGGATCGCGCTCGCGCAGCGTCTCCGGGCCGATGTCCTCGGCCATCAGCAGTTTGAGCCAGTCGAGCAGCTCCGACGTCGACGGTTTCTTCTTCAGCCCCGGCACCTCGCGGATCTCGTAGAACAGCCGCAGCGCCTCGGCGACGAGCCGATGCTTGATGCCGGGGAAGTGCACGTCGACGATCGCCCGCATCGTGTCGGCATCGGGAAAGCGGATGTAATGGAAGAAGCAGCGGCGCAGGAACGCGTCGGGCAGCTCCTTCTCGTTGTTCGAGGTGATGACCACGATCGGCCGGCGGCGCGCCTTCACGGTCTCGCCGGTCTCGTAGACGAAGAACTCCATGCGATCGAGCTCCTGCAGCAGATCGTTGGGGAACTCGATGTCGGCCTTGTCGATCTCGTCGATCAGCAGCACGGGGCGTTCCTCGCTCACGAACGCCTCCCACAGCTTGCCGCGCTTGATGTAGTTGCGGATGTCGTGCACGCGCGGGTCGCCGAGCTGGCTGTCGCGCAGGCGTGAGACGGCGTCGTATTCGTAGAGCCCCTGCAGCGCCGTGGTGGTCGACTTGACGTGCCACTCGATCAGCGGCGCCGCCAGCGCCTTGGCGATCTCGAGCGCGAGCACGGTCTTGCCGGTGCCGGGCTCGCCTTTGACCAGGAGCGGGCGTTCCAGGGTGATCGCGGCGTTAACCGCCACCTTGAGGTCATCGGTCGCGACATATGCGCTGGTGCCTTCAAATCGCATGGGGCCTCACGTCTGAGCGGAAATCGGGGAGGGGCGGTTGGGGCCCAGCCGGCCCGCCGGGCGATGCTTGGCGATCCCTGGCGTCCCACGGCTGCCCGCCCGTTTCAAGCGGTCCCGCGGTGCGCCGGCCGGCCCGCCCCGGCAAGAATTGCCCGAGCAGGCCGGGCTTGCCGGGTACCGGGGAGGTCCTCATCCCGTAATATATTGAAATCATTGAATATTGTGTTTGGTACGGCGCTTGCAAAGCCCTCGGCAGCATTGCGGCCCGCCTTTGGCTTTATGGGCGCCCGACGCGGAGTGGAGATCAGTTATGGGTATTTTCAACGCTCTCTATAATGCGGTGTCCGGCCTGCAGGCCCAATCCTTCGACCTGCAGAACATCTCCGGCAACATCGCCAACTCCCAGACCACCGCGTACAAGCGCATCGACACGAGCTTCACCGATCTCGTGCAGGACAACCTGCCGACGCAGCAGCAGGCCGGCAGCGTGCTCGCGAG
>CAYVBN010000051.1:0-4523 GCA_964449645.1 uncultured Hyphomicrobiales bacterium | reverse complement strand
GCGGTGCTGATCAACCCGCAGATGGAGCCGGTCGGCACCCGCATCTTCGGGCCGGTTCCGCGCGAGCTGCGTGCGAAGAACCACATGAAGATCATCTCGCTCGCCCCGGAGGTGCTGTAATGGCCGCCAAGATCCGCAAGGGCGACAAGGTCGTCGTGCTGACCGGCCGCGACAAGGGCCGCACCGGCGAGGTGGTCGAGGTGCGTCCGCGGGAGAACCGCGCGCTCGTGCGCGGCGTGAACATGGTCAAGCGCCACCAGCGCCAGACCGGGACGCAGGAGGGCGGCATCATCTCCAAGGAGGCGCCGGTCCACCTGTCCAACATCGCGATCGCCGACCCGAAGGACGGCAAGCCGACGCGCGTCGGCTTCAAGATCCACTCGGACGGAAATAAAGTGCGGATAGCCAAGCGTTCGGGAGTCGAGATCGATGGCTGAGACGCAAGCACCGCGCCTGAAGGCGCACTACGACGGCGTCGTGAAGCCGGACCTCGTCAAGCAGTTCGGCTACAAGAACAGATTCGAAGTGCCGGTGATCGAGAAGGTCGTCGTCAACATGGGCATCGGCGAAGCCGTCGCCGACCGCAAGAAGGTCGAGGCGGCGGCCAACGATCTCGCGCTCATCACCGGCCAGCGGCCGGTGATCACCAAGTCGCGCAAGTCGATCGCCACGTTCAAGCTGCGCGAAGGCCAGGCGATCGGCTGCAAGGTGACGCTGCGCAAGGCGCGCATGTACGAGTTCCTCGACCGCCTCGTGAACATCGCCCTGCCGCGCGTGCGCGATTTCCGCGGGCTCAATCCGAAGAGCTTCGACGGCCGCGGCAACTACAGCCTCGGCATCCGGGAACACATCATCTTCCCGGAGATCGACTACGACAAGGCGGCGGAAGTCTGGGGCATGGACATTACGGTCTGCACGACCGCGCGCAGCGACGACGAGGCGCGCGCGCTTCTGGCGGGCTTCAATTTTCCTTTCCGGCAGTGAGGCGGCGCAACCGTCCTCAAACGCGGAGACGCAGGAGACCCGAATGGCGAAGAAGAGTTCGATCGAGAAGAACAATCGCAGGCGCAAGCTGGCGAAGAAGTTCTCCGGCCGCCGCTCGCGGCTGAAGGCGATCGTGGACGACAAGACGCGGCCGATGGAGGAGCGGTTCGAGGCGGCGCTCAAGCTCGCCACCCTGCCGCGCAACTCGTCCGCGACCCGCATCCGCAACCGCTGCGAAGTGACGGGCCGGCCGCGCGCGTTCTACCGCAAGCTCAAGATGAGCCGTATCGCCCTGCGGGAGCTCGGCTCCAAGGGGCTGATTCCCGGTCTCGTGAAGTCGAGTTGGTGAGGAGGATCGCACGATGTCTCTGAACGATCCGCTCGGCGATATGTTCACCCGCATCCGCAACGCGCAGATGCGCAACAAGTCGAAGGTCTCGACCCCCGGCTCGAAGCTGCGCGCGAGCGTGCTCGAAGTGCTCAAGAGCGAGGGCTATATTCGCGGCTACGCCAGCATCGAGCGCGAAGGGCGCACCGAGCTCGAGATCGAGCTGAAGTATTTCGACGGCGAGCCGGTGATCCGCGACATCGCGCGCGTGTCGACGCCCGGCCGGCGCGTGTACGCCTCGGTCAAGGCGCTGCCGCGGGTCAACAACGGCCTCGGCATTTCCATTCTCTCGACCCCGAAGGGCGTGATGGCCGATCACGAGGCCCGCGACGCCAATGTCGGCGGCGAGATCCTCTGCACGGTGTTCTGACGGGAAAACGCACATGTCTCGCATTGGCAAGAGAGCGGTCGCGGTTCCCTCCGGCGTCACCGCCAACATCGAAGGCCAGGTGGTGAAGGTGAAGGGGCCGAAAGGCGCCATGCAGATCCGCCTGCCCGACGAGGTCGCCGTGAAGATGGACGGCGGCGGGATCAAGGTCGACCCGCGCAACGAGAGCAAGCGCGCGCGCTCCATGTGGGGCACCTCGCGCACGCTCGTCTCCAACCTGGTCACCGGGGTGACGAAGGGCTTCGAGCGCCGGCTCGAGATCACCGGCGTCGGCTACCGCGCGGCGGTGCAGGGCAAGAACCTGCAGCTCTCGCTCGGCTACAGCCACGAAGTGCTCTATCCGATCCCGGAGGGGATCGCGGTCGCGACGCCGAAGCCGACGGAGATCGTCGTCACCGGCATGGACCGCCAGAAGGTGGGGCAGGTCGCGGCGGAAATTCGCGCGTTCCGCGGTCCCGAGCCGTACAAGGGCAAGGGCGTGAAGTACGCGAACGAGTACATCTTCCGCAAGGAAGGCAAGAAGAAGTAACGGGAGCTGGCAATGGCGAACCTCAGTCGACGGACCGAGCGGCGCAAGGCGCGGGTGCGCCGTGCGGTCAAGCTCGCCGCCGGAAGCCGCCTGCGGCTTTCGGTGTTCCGCTCGTCGAAGCACATCTATGCGCAGGTGATCGACGACCGCAAAGGCGAGACGCTCGCCTCCGCATCCTCGCTCGAGAAGGCGATGCGCGACGGCCTCAAGTCGGGCGCCAACATCGAGGCCGCGAAGGCGGTCGGCAAGCTGATCGCCGAACGGGCGATCGGCAAGGGTGTCAAGGACGTGGCCTTCGACCGCGGCAGCTACATTTATCACGGCCGGATCAAGGCGCTCGCGGATGCGGCGCGCGAGGGCGGCCTCAACTTCTGACAGGACATGACCGGGCACGGGCCCGCACGGAAAACGGATAGATCCTCATGGCACGTGAACGCGAACGCGAGCGGGAAGAGCGGGACAGCGAGTTCACCGACAAGCTCGTCCACATCAACCGTGTCGCCAAGGTGGTGAAGGGCGGCCGGCGCTTCGGCTTCGCCGCACTCGTGGTCGTCGGCGACCAGAAGGGCCGGGTCGGCTTCGGTCACGGCAAGGCGCGCGAGGTTCCGGAAGCGATCCGCAAGGCAACCGATGCGGCCAAGCGCAGTCTCGTGCGCGTGCCGCTGCGCGAGGGACGCACCCTGCACCACGACGTGGCGGGCCGTCATGGCGCCGGCAAGGTCTACCTGCGCGCCGCGCCGGCCGGCACCGGCATCATCGCGGGCGGCCCGATGCGTGCCGTCTTCGAGACGCTCGGCATGCAGGATGTCGTCGCCAAGTCGATCGGTTCGTCCAACCCGTACAACATGGTGCGGGCGACCTTCGACGCGCTCAAGCGCCAGGATTCCCCGCGCACGGTCGCGGCCCGGCGGAACATCAAGGTCTCGGCTCTGCAGGCGCGGCGGCGCGACGTCGCCGGCGAGCAGGCAGCCGACTGACATCCGAATAGGTTTCGCGGGAGCCCGCCATGGCGAAAGCAGACAAGACCCTCAAGGTCGAGCAGATCCGCAGCCCGATCCGGCGCGAGCAGAGCCAGCGCGCGACCCTGATCGGCCTCAACCTCAACCGCATCGGCCGCGTTTCGGAACTGCCGGACACGCCGGCCGTGCGCGGAATGATTGCAAAAGTGCAGCACCTCGTCCGCCTGGTCGAGGAGCGATAAGGAGAGAGCGATGAAGCTCAACGAGATCGCGGACCGGGAAGGCGCGCGCAGCGCCCGCGTGCGCATCGGCCGCGGCATCGGCTCCGGCAAGGGCAAGACCGGCGGCCGCGGCGGCAAGGGCCAGACGGCGCGCTCGGGCGTGCGCATCAAGGGCTTCGAAGGCGGCCAGATGCCGCTGCACCGGCGCTTGCCGAAGCGCGGGTTCAACAACATCTTCGCGCTCGAGCTCAACGAGGTGAATCTCGGCCGGGTGCAGGCCGCGATCGACGCCGGCAAGCTCGACGCCGGGACAACGGTCGATGTCGCCGGTCTGGTCAAGGCCGGGGTCCTGCGGCGCGCGAAAGACGGCGTGCGTCTGCTCGGCGGCGGCGAACTCAAGGCCAAGGTTGCTTTCGAGGTCTACGGGGCCTCCAAGTCGGCGGTCTCCGCTGTGGAGAAAGCGGGTGGATCGGTGAAGATCCTGGCTGCCAAGCGGGAGACGGGCGAGCAGGGTGCCTGATCCCCATATTGGGGACGGCCTCATTCCGAACGGGGCGGCAACCGGAGCCGTGTAATGGTCTCTGCAGCAGAACAACTTGCAGCCAATCTCAATTTTTCGGCCCTCGCCAAGGCCGAGGAATTGAAGAAACGCATCTGGTTCACGCTGGGTGCGTTGCTGGTCTATCGGCTCGGGACCTACATTCCGCTGCCCGGCATCGATCCCACCCAATGGGAGCAGATCTTCCGCACCCAGGCGGGCGGAATTCTCGGCATGTTCAACATGTTCGCCGGCGGCGGCATCCACCGCATGGCGATCTTCGCCCTCAACATCATGCCGTACATCTCGGCTTCGATCATCATTCAGTTGATGACGACGGTCTCGCCCACCCTTGAGCAGCTCAAGAAGGAAGGTGAGCAGGGCCGCAAGACCATCAACCAGTACACCCGCTATCTCACGGTGTTCTTGGCGGCGTTCCAGGCCTACGGCATCGCCATCGGGCTCGAGGGCGCGGGCGGCGGTGTCGTGGCCGACCCGGGCTGGTTCTTCCGCATC
>CAYVBN010000050.1:0-3926 GCA_964449645.1 uncultured Hyphomicrobiales bacterium | reverse complement strand
ACATAAGTGACTGAAGTAAATTAACAAAGGACGAATGCTGCGGTGCAGCTATGCAGTGCCCGCATGGCGCTTCCGGCCACGGACGGGGTGTCCGTGGCCGGTATGATGGCACCGTAAGGCTCAGGCCGCGCTGCGTTGGGTATGCCGGCCTTCCGCGACCTCCTCGATGATCTTGCTCGAGAACGCCTCCAGGTCGCCCGGGTTGCGGGAGGTGATGATCCCCTGGTCCGTCACCACCGGGGAATCCTCCCATTTGCCGCCGGCATTGATGACGTCGGTCTTCATCGAATTGTAGGAGGTCGCGCGCCGGCCCTTGATGATGCCGGTCTCGACCAGCAGCCAGGGCGCATGGCAGACCGCCGCCACCACCTTCTTCTGGTCAAAGAAGGCCCGGATCAACGCCAGGGCCTTTTGATTGACCCGCAGGAGGTCGGGGTTGATCTGCCCGCCGGGCAGCACGATAGCGTCGTAGTCGTCGGCCTTGACCTGATCGAGGGTCTTGTCGACCGGCACCGGCCGGCCCCAATCCTTATGGTCCCAGCCGCGGATCTCGCCCTTTTCCGGTGAGATGACGTCAACCATGGCGCCGGCCTGTTTCAGGCGGTCGCGCGGAATTTCCAGTTCGGATTGCTCGAACCCGTTCGTTGCCAGAATCGCGATCTTCTTGCCGGAGATCTGCATGGATCGTCTCCTGTCGTTGCAGTGTCGGAAGTCCCCGTCCCGGGCCTAACGGCGGCGGCTAAACGGGGGTTCCGGACAGGCTCCATGCGGGTCGATTTACTGGCCGGAACCGGGGCTGGAACCGGGCGAGGTCTTTGGCGCCGCTCCGGGGGTCGGTGTCGACGTGCCCGGAGTCCCGCCGGGGGTAGGCGAGGCCGGTCTAATGGCGGGGCCTGTGCGCCCCCCCGCTCCGGATCGGTTCTGGCCGGTCGTCGAGGATCTCTCGCCCGCCGCCTCGCGCGTCATGTCGAGACACTCGAAGAGTTCGACATAGCTCGGCTCGCCCCCCATGGTGGCGAGATCCGTGCAGCGCTGCCGGTCGGCTGCGGAGAACTGGTTCCATTGCTTGACGAGGTCGTCGCGGGCGCTGTTCTCGTCGTTCAAGCAGCTCTGCACGTCCCGTCGCGTGCCGGAATCGCCGGATGCGACCGAGCGGCAGCTCGGCTCGACGTTGAACTTCGGAACCTTGTCGGCGACCAGCGTGACCTGCGCGAGCACGAGCTGCGAGCCGAGGGAAATAATCGCGAGCGGAAGCATGGCCCACCCTGCATGTGCGGCCCGCTCGCCCTGGCGAACGAGCCCGGAGCTTCGGAACGCCGCCGCGAGGGGCGGTACCGAGACAACGACCGAACCGGGCGAAAGTTCGGGCTGGTATGGGGAGGCTGGGGGCGCCGCTCCGCGCCCGTGTTACTGCGGCCGCACGGTCCCCTTGATGGTCGTGCGCAGCATCAGCCGGCGCTCGGTCGACGGGAAATCGGTCCGGGCGTGCGAGGAGCAGCGGTTGTCCCACAGCAGAAGGTCGCCTTTGCGCCAGGCGTGCTCGTAAACGAATTCCCGCTTCTCCGCATGGTCCCAGACCAGATTGAGTAGGCGGTCGCTCTCGTCCTCCGGCAGGTCGAGGATACGGACGGTCATCAGGCGGTTGACGTACACGGCCTTGCGCCGCGTCTCCTCGTGCGTGCGGAAGACCGGATGGACGCATTCGCCGAAGGCGGCGACGCCCTTCTGGTCGCCCCGCACGGTTGAGCCGTAATTGTAATGATGCAGCGCCTTGCGGCCCTCGAGCCGGTCGCGGACCTGCGGGTCGAGGGTGTCGTAAGCCGCGTAGCCGCTGGCGAACAGCGTGTTGCCGCCCGTCGACGGGATTTCGACCGAGTACAGCATCGTGGCTTTGCTCGGCACTTCGGCGTGGATCATGTCGTGATGGAACATCATCTCGCCGTCGGGCAGCGCGCCGATCGGCTCGCCGTTCTCGCGGATGTTGGAGATCAGCATGATGCCGGGCAACAGGCTCGAATAGCCCTTGGGGAAATATTTGGGCGGGCGGCTCAGCTGACCGAGCTCGCCGAAATATCCGGTGACGCGCACCAGGTCCTCCTGCGCGAGGTCCTGGTTCGGAAAGACGATCACCAGATGATCGAGCCACGCCTGGTAGATGGCGCGGATCGTCTCTTCGTCCGGCTTCTCGCGCAGATCGATGCCGCGCAGCTCCGCGCCGATGTGTTTGGTCAGGGGCACGATGTCGAGGCGGGAGCGTGTCGCGGTAGTCATGGGTGGTCCTCCGAGTCCGCGGTCGGGATGTCGCCGGCCCAGCAGAAGCCTACGAAGGCCGGCGGAAGGGCGCAACCGATGGGCGGAAGCCGGGCTTGGCCGTTTACGTTTTGCTGGCCATTTACGTTTTGAAAGAGGTTCGCGCGCGAGCATGAATCCCGTCTGGACCGCGCATCTTTTCGGCGTCGGGCGGTCCCTTTATGATCCGTTTGAATGCGGGAAGGCCGGCAATGAAACTCGATGCACTCCCGTCCATACCTCTCGTCGACGTGCGCGAGGGCGGTCCCGTGCGCCACGCGCGCGAGGGACGGTCACGCGCCCGCGCGCTGCGTGATGAATGCCTCGCCTGGTTCCCGGCTGCGCTGCGGCCGCTCGTTCCGGTGTTCGACGCCTTTGCGCGGCACTGGATGCGGCGCTCGTGTTCGCCCTATGCGGCCGAGATCGAAGCGATCGCGGCCGCACTGGGATTTCCCGGTGTCTGGTTCCTCAACGGCTCATATCAATTCTGCTGCACGGCGCTCGCGCGCGAAGAGGACAACGTGCCGTGGCTCGCCCGCACCCTCGACTGGCCGTTTGCGGGCCTCGGCCGAAACGCCGAAATCGCCCGCATGTGCGGGCCGGCTGGCGAGTACTTCAACATCACGTGGCCCGGTTATGCCGGCGTGTTGACCGCGATGGCACCCGGGCGCTTCGCCGTCGCCATCAATCAGGCGCCGCTGCGCCGGCGCACACGCCATCGGTGGCTGCGCGCCTACGATATCGCTTCGGCGGCCGTGAGCACGTGGATGCGGGTGCGCGACATCCCGCCCGATCAATTGCTGCGCCAGGTGTGCGAGACCTGCGCGACCTTCGAGGAGGCCCGCGTGCGGCTCGAGACCGTGCCGGTGGCGCGGCCGGTCATCTTCACGCTCGCCGGCTGCGCGCCGGGCGAATGCTGCGTGATCGAGCGGACCGAGCAGGATTACGAGACCCGGTTCGAGGAAACCGCCGTGGCAAACGACTGGATGCGGAGCAGAGAGCCGTGGGAGGCGCGGGTCGGCGGCGACAATCTGCTGATGCTCGACTTTGCCGAGGCGGCCGCGAACAGCCGCCGCCGCAGCGAGGCGCTCGCGTGCTGGGACGGCCTGTTCACGCGCGACAGCTTCGCCTGGGTGACGTCGCCGGTGCTCAACCCGTTCACCCGGATCGCGGTCGAGATGTGCCCGGCGAAGGGGCTGCTGCGCGCGGCCGGCTATGAAGCGGTGGTGGGCCACGATCTGCCGCAGCCGGTCACGCAGGTGCGGGAGATCGCGGCGGTGGTGGGCTGACCGCCCGGTTCGGAACTTTTCCGCCGCTGGTGCACTAGGTTTCGCGCATGGGGAATGTTGCCCCGCCGACGAACCGCGGCCCGACGTATGATCGTATGGCGTCTCGCTTTCGTGCTCTGTTTGTTGCTCGTGTCCGCGCACGCGGAAGACGCACCTGGAGACAAGCCGGGTTCCGGCGCCCCGGCGACATCCGATCCTGCGAGCCAGCCCGGAAGCGCCTCGGCCGATAGCGGCCCGAGCGACAGCGGAAAAAAGACGGACGCGCAAAGCTCGGATTCGATCTGCCTGATGGTCGAATCCGCTGCGCGCGCACATGGGCTGCCGGTCGAATTCTTCGCCCGCGTGATC
>CAYVBN010000049.1:0-6360 GCA_964449645.1 uncultured Hyphomicrobiales bacterium | reverse complement strand
GGAGCTGCGGCGGCTGCTGGAGGACAAGGCGTTCGACGCCTCCGAGATGTCGCTCGCCTCCTACGTGAGCCTGAAGGCGCGCGGCGCGTGCCCATTCGTGGCGATCCCGGTGGCGCTGTCGAAGATCTTCCGCCACTCTTGCATTTATGTCCGCACCGACGCCGGCATCCGCACGCCGTCCGACCTCAAGGGCAAGCGCGTCGGCACCACGCAGTACGGCTCGACCGCGGTCGTCTTCATCAAGGGCCTGCTGCAGGACGAGTACGGCGTGCGGGCCGAGGACATGCATTGGTTCATGGGCGGCCTCGATGCGCCGACGCAGCGTCCGCTGATCCCGCTCGACCTGCCGCCCGCCATCCGGCTCGACTTCCTCGGCGAGGGTCAGACGCTCGAAGCGATGCTGGAAGCGGGTGAACTCGACGCGCTGTTCGCGATCTATCTGCCGTCCACCTTCCTGAAGGGCTCGGCGCGCATCGCGCGGCTGTTCCCGAACTTCAAGGAGGTCGAGCGGGATTATTTCCGGCGGACCGGAATCTTCCCGATCATGCACACGGTGGTGCTGCGCGAGGACGTGCATCGTGCCCATCCGTGGGCGGCGCGCAGTCTCTACAAGGCGTTCTGCGACGCACGCGATCTCGCGACGACGGGGCTCTACGACACGGATGCGCTGCGCCTGTCACTGCCTTGGCTCATCGATCACGTCGAGGAAGCGCGCCGCGTGTTCGGCGAGGATTTCTGGTCCTACGGCCTCGCCCCGAACCGTCCGACGCTCGCCGCCATCGGCCGCTACGTCCACGAGCAGGGCCTCGCGCCGCGCGCGGTCGACCCGGAGGAGCTGTTCCTGCCGGGGGTCGAGTGAATCTTCGATCCGCCTTCGTGCACTGCATGGCAGTGCCGATGGACAGTTCAGGCGATCTTGGCTTCAGGGAAATGCCGAAATGGAGGGCGGAATTTCACGCCCGAGTTCTTCGGCTTCCTCGATCCACGCAATGATTGCATCGCGCAGATTCTGGATTGCCTCTTCCTGGGTTTCCCTATCGGACATGCAGCCGGGCAGGTCGGGGGCATACGCCACGAAGCCGCCCCGATCCTCCTCACGGAGGCGTTCAACTGTGACGGCGTAGTCGAGAACGTTCATGAGTGGCCCTCAAGCTATGCGTATCCAAGCCCTTGTAGGCGCTTGTCTTTAAAATCCATGAGGTACGGCCGCCATGAAATACGAGGCGGATGCTGACCAGAGAGCGTCCGGCCTGACCAGCCTGCCGCTGGATGGCGGCCTTGATCCCGTCCGCGCGACCTGCCACATCAGGCCCACCATGCACATGCCGATCCAGACGCCTGGCGGCGCCGAGGCCCGCTCGCCGCTCCAGGACGAGGTGGCCCGTCGCCGCACGTTCGCCATCATCTCGCACCCGGACGCGGGCAAGACCACGCTGACCGAAAAGCTGCTGCTGTTCGGCGGCGCCATCCAGCTCGCCGGCCAGGTGAAGGCCAAGCGCGACCGCCGTTCGACCCGCTCCGACTGGATGGCGATCGAGCGCGAACGCGGCATTTCCGTCGTCACCTCCGTGATGACCTTCGAGTATGCGGACTGTGTCTTCAACCTGCTCGACACGCCCGGCCACGAGGACTTTTCCGAGGACACCTACCGCACGCTCACCGCCGTCGATTCGGCCGTGATGGTGATCGACGCCGCCAAGGGCATCGAGGCGCGCACCCGCAAGCTGTTCGAAGTCTGCCGGCTGCGCGACATCCCGATCGTCACCTTCGTCAACAAGATGGATCGCGAGAGCCGCGATCCCTTCGACCTGCTCGACGAGATCGAGAAGACGCTGGCGCTCGATACAGCGCCGGTGACCTGGCCGATCGGCCGCGGCCGCGACTTCATGGGCACGGTCGACATCAAGTCGGGCGACGTACGGCTGATGGAAGACGAGACCGGGCGAACCGGGACGCTGCGTCCGATGACGCCGGCCGAGCTCGCGGCCCGCAATCCCAATCTCGACGCCACGGCGCTGGAAGAGGAGCTCGCGCTCGTGCAGGAGGCGTGCAAGCGTTTCGACCTGCAGGCGTTCCGCGAGGGGCATCTGACGCCGGTGTTCTTCGGCTCGGCGCTGAAAAATTTCGGTGTCGGCGATCTCATTGATGCGCTCGCCGCCTTCGCGCCGCCGCCGCGGTCGCAGGCGGCCGACCGGCGCCGGGTCGAGGCCGGAGAGCCGCGCATGAGCGCCTTCGTGTTCAAGATCCAGGCCAACATGGATCCGAACCACCGCGACCGCATTGCCTTCGCGCGCCTGTGCTCGGGCAAGCTCGTGCGCGGCATGAAGGCGAAGCACGTGCGGACCGGCAAAACGATCGGGCTGCACACGCCGCAGTTCTTCTTCGCACGCGACCGCGCGCTCGCCGAGGAAGCCTATGCGGGGGACGTCGTCGGCATTCCCAACCACGGGGCGCTGCGCATCGGGGACACGCTGACCGAGGGCGAGGATATCACCTTCGTGGGCGTGCCGAGCTTCGCGCCGGAGATTCTGCGCCGCGTGCGGCTGCCCGACGCGATGAAAGCCAAGAAGCTCAAGCAGGCGCTGCAGGAGCTCGCCGAGGAGGGGGTGGTCCAGGTGTTCCGGCCGAACGACGGATCGCCGGCGCTCGTCGGCGTGGTCGGGCCGCTGCAGCTCGACGTGCTCAAGGATCGGCTTGCCGCCGAATACGGGCTCGAGGTCGGCTTCGAGCCGGCGGAGTTCCAGCTCGCCCGCTGGGTGTCTGCGCCGGACGCCAAGGCGCTCGAAACCTTCGCGGCGGCGAACGCCGCCGGCATGGCGCAGGACCTCGACGGCGATCTCGTCTTTCTCGCCCGCAACCAGTTCTATCTCGACTACACGCGCGAGCGCGCGCCCGACATCGTCTTCACGGACGTCAAGGACGTGAAGAACGCGAGCCGTGCATCGGCCTGAGGGGAGCGGCCGTTCGTCGATGATCGAGCGGCGCCGGCGGAGAGCCGGTTTGCGTCATGCCTTGAACGGCCGGCTGAGAAAGCGCGAGCCGGCGAGCCCGTAGCGCCACGGCTTCTCCGTGGCCTTGGTGATGCCGATGCGCCGGCCGACCGCGATCTCCACCGGACCTGACCGGCTGCGCAGCTCGAAGGGCGGGACGTCGAGCGGCAGCCCATCGTGTGCACGCGTGATGCCCAGCGCCTCGCACAGGCGGCCCGGCCCGGCGCACAGCAGCCGGTCGTCGCGCGCCCCGCGTCGCTGCCGCATGGTGCCGAGCCCTTCTGTGGGTTCGAGCGCGCGGATCAGCGCCGCGCTCGCGACCCCTTCGCCCTCACAGACGAAATTGAGACACCAGTGGATTCCGTAGGACCGGTAGACATACGCATGGCCCGGCGGTCCGAACATCGCCGCATTGCGCGGCGTGCGGCCGCGATAACCGTGCGCAGCGGGGTCCTCGTGGTCGTAGGCCTCGACCTCGACGATGATCCCGCCCACGCCGGCGAACAGAAGCGAGGTTCCGATCAACTCGGGGGCGACCACGTGGACGCTGCGCGCGAAGAAGTCTCGATCGAGCGGGCGGGCCTTCGGCATGAGAACTCAGCGGGACGATGGGAGGTGCCATGCGCTTCGGCTCTTGCGGGGCGGAGCAGGGAGCCGCATGGTGGCCGCGAGGCATAGCACATGACCGACAGCACCAGAATTTTCCTTGCCGGCGCCACCGGCGCGATCGGCCGGCGTCTTGTTCCGCTGCTGCTGCGCAGCGGCTACCAGGTGACCGGCACGACGCGGTCCGCCGACAAGGCGCGCGATCTCGAGGCCCAGGGCGTCGAGCCGGTCGTCATCGACGTCTTCGACCGCGCGGTCGTGATGCGGGCGGTGACCGCCGCGCGGCCCGCCATTCTCGTCCACCAGTTGACGGACCTGCCGCAGAGCCCCGATCCGGCCGCTCTCGCCGCCGCGCTCGAAGCCAATGCCAAATTGCGAATCGAGGGCACGCGCAATCTCGTCGATGCCGCGAAGGCCGCCGGCGTGCGTCGTGTGGTCGCGCAGAGCATCGCGTTCGCCTACGCGCCCGGACCGGAACCGCGTCGGGAAAGCGACCCGCTCGACCTCGACGGGAAGGGTGCCGTGACGGCGCGCGGCGTGGCTGCGCTCGAGCGGCTCGTCACCGAGACGCCGGGCATCGAGGGCGTCGTGCTGCGCTACGGACGGCTTTACGGGCCCGGCACCTGGAGCAAGACGGCAAGCGGGCCGGCGCCGCTGCACGTCGATGCGGCCGCGGAGGCGGCGCGTCTGGCCATCGCGCGCGGCGCGCCCGGCATCTACAACGTCGCGGAAGACGACGGCGCCGTCTCCATCACGGCGGCGCGCGAGCAGTTCGGCTTCGACCCGGATTTTCGCATCGGCTGACCGGCCGGCCATTCTCCCGCCCGAGTTCCATGTCGGGTGGTGACGTAGCGGCGTCGTCCCGCGCGGCTTCATGTGGCCCGGGTGCAGATGCGCTGACGCGCGTGCAAGCACGCGCTCGCCTCCTTCCAGGAAACTTTGTGAGCGAGCGGAACCAAATGGCGCTTGAAGCGTTTATAATAGTTTGGCCCAGAATATTAAGTGGAGTGAGGCTGCGTATAGTACAGTCGCGCGCTTCCGTTGGATGAGATAGTGTAATTCCATGACTGCGGGGGGAATACGTGGTAGCTCTACTATACCGTTCAATGGCAAGCGGCGTGATGTGCCGATGAACAGTCCAGGACGCCATGTTGTGCGGGCCTTCGGGCGCGCGCTGCCACCTTCCCCCCAGACTGGTCCGGCGATCGCCACGCGGAGCATCCGCTGCTCCGAACGCTGCTTGCCCCGCTCGCCAATCTCCCCTCCCAAAACCGCCCCGAAGTCTCGGAGTGAGACGAAATGACTCCCGACACCGAACCCGCAACCCAGTTCAACGCCAACGGCAATGCCGGCGCGCAGGCGATCGCCCCGATGGCCGAAACTGAGCCGAACGGCGAGGCGCTCAACGGACATACGGCTGATCTGCACGAGCTGCTGAGCGTGCTGCAGGGCGTGCGCTCTGGTGACTTCTCGGTACGGATGGCGGGCGACAAGGTGGGCCTGTGGGGCAAGATCGCGGACGCGGTCAACGACATCGTCGGCGCCAATCAGCGCATGGCCCAGCAGCTCGAGCATGTCGGCCAGGTGGTCGGCCGCGAAGGCCAGACCCGGCAGCGCGTGAAGTTCGGGATCGCGAGCGGCGCCTGGGGCGAGATGGAAGGCTCCATCAATAACCTCATCGACGATCTCTTGTGGCCGACGACCGAGGTGACCCGCGCTATCGAAGCGGTGGCGCAAGGCAATCTGCTTCAGACCGTCCGCCTCGAGGTCGACGGCCGCCCGCTCAAGGGCGAGTTCCTGCAGGCGGCGTCGATCGTCAACACGATGATCAAGCAGCTCAACGTGTTCACCTCCGAGGTGACGCGCGTGGCGCGCGAGGTCGGCACCGAGGGCAAGCTCGGCGGCCAGGCCCAGGTGCGCGAAGTGACCGGCGTGTGGCGCGAGCTGACCGAGAGCGTGAACCTGATGGCGAGCAATCTGACCGCTCAGGTGCGCAACATCGCCGACGTCACCATCGCGGTCGCCAACGGCGACCTGTCGAAGAAGATCACCGTGGACGTGCGCGGCGAGATCCTGCAGCTCAAGGAAGCCATCAACACGATGGTCGATCAGTTGCGCTCCTTCGCCTCGGAAGTGACGCGCGTGGCGCGCGAGGTCGGCACCGAGGGCAAGCTCGGCGGTCAGGCGATCGTGCCCGGCGTCGCCGGCACCTGGAAGGACCTCACCGATTCGGTGAACGCCATGTGCGGCAACCTGACCGACCAGGTGCGTAACATTGCCCAGGTGACGACGGCGGTCGCGCGCGGCGACCTCTCCCGCAAGATCACGGTCGACGTGCGCGGCGAAATTCTCGAGCTCAAGGACACCATCAACACCATGGTGGACCAGCTCAACTCGTTCGCCTCGGAGGTGACGCGCGTGGCGCGCGAGGTCGGCACCGAGGGCAAGCTCGGCGGTCAGGCGCAAGTCCCGGGTGTCGCCGGCACCTGGAAGGACCTCACCGACAACGTGAACTTCATGGCGAGCAACCTGACCGCGCAGGTGCGCAACATCGCCGAGGTGGCGACCGCCATCGCCAGCGGCGATCTCTCGCGCAAGATCACGGTCGACGTGCGCGGCGAGATCCTGCAGCTCAAGGAAACGCTCAACACCATGGTCGACCAGCTCAACGCCTTCGCCGGCGAGGTGACGCGCGTCGCGCGCGAGGTCGGCACCGAAGGCCGACTCGGCGGCCAGGCCAACGTGCTCGGCGTCGCCGGCACCT
>CAYVBN010000048.1:0-8141 GCA_964449645.1 uncultured Hyphomicrobiales bacterium | reverse complement strand
ACCGCGAAGTTCGATTTGTAGGTGGCGAATTGGTCGGCGAATTCCGGCAGCTTGTCGACCTCGAGCGCGACCGCCATGAAGCCGGTCAGCGCGAGCAGCCCCAGCAGGAAGGAATAGGCGGGCAGGTACGCGGCGTTGCGCCGGATGACGTGCCGGCTGGTCGCGCTCAAGACGCCCGTCATGGTGTGCGGATAGAGGAAGAGCGCGAAGGCGGAGCCGAGCGCCAGCGTCGCATAGGCCGAGAACTGGCCGAGCGTGTTTGGGCCGGGCTCGGGCAGCAACAGTTTGGAGGGCGGGACTGATGCGAATATCTTGCCGTAGCCGCCGATCTCGATCGGGATGACGATCACCATCGCGAGGACGGTGATGTAAATGAGGGTATCCTTGACGACCGCGATCATCGCCGGCGCGCGCAGGCCGCTCGTATAGGTGAAGGCCGCGAGGATCACGAAGGCGATGACGAGCGGCAGGTCGCCGGAGAGTCCGCCGGTGCCGACTCCCATGGCGCCGATGACCACCTGCAGGCCGAGAAGCTGCAGGGCGATGTACGGCATGGTGGCGAAAATGCCGGTGACGGCCACCGCCAGCGCGAGCCAGCGATTGCCGTAACGGCCCTGCACGAAATCGGCGGCCGTGATGTAGTTGTGGCGGTGCGCGACCGACCACATGCGCGGCAGGATCAGGAACACCAGCGGATAGACGATGATCGTGTAGGGCAGGGCGAAGAACCCGATCGCGCCCGCGCCGAACACGAGGGCCGGCACCGCGATGAACGTATAGGCGGTGTAAACATCGCCGCCGAGCAGGAACCAGGTGATGATGGTGCCGAGGCGGCGGCCGGCCAACCCCCATTCGTGCAGTTCGTCGAGATTGCCGCGCCGCCAACGCGCGGCCACGAATCCCAGGATGGTGATGAAGCCGAACAGCAGGATGAAGACAATCAGGGCCGTCCAGTTCATCGGCGGTCGCCTCCCGTGCCCCGTCCGGGCCTGGCGCGCGACCGCCTCATTGGTCCGACCCCTGCGTCCGGTCATGCACCCAGACGATGAGGATGGAGGTGAGGATCACCCAGAGGAACTGATACCAGTAGAAGAACGGAATGCCCCAGATCGCGGGCTCGAACGAATTGTAGAAGGGGACCCAAAGCAACGCGATGAACGGGATGATGAGCAGCAGGTTCCACGGGCTCATTCCGTCGCGCGACGGTTCCGGACCGTTGCTCCTGCTCATGGCCCACGCTCCTCGAAGCGTCGGCGGCGCACCTCCCGGCGCTGCGGGTCGGCACCGACGACAGAGGTAACGCGTTCGAGCCGAGGAATGTTCCCGCCGGTGCGCCGGTCGTGATCGGCGCACCAGGCCTGGTCGTCGCTATTTGACGTGCGGGGGAATTTGCACCATGTCGGCGATCTGCTGGGGCGTGAGCGGCGCCTGGATGAACTTGTTCTTCAGGGCGTCGGCGAGCACCAGGTCGAGACCCTTCACCTCGTCGGGCCACACCGTGTTCTTGGGGAAGAACTCATCGCGCGCGGTCGTCATCAACCGCTCCGGAACCTTGGAAAACTCCTCGTACATCTTCAGCGCGTTGGA
Source organism: uncultured Hyphomicrobiales bacterium (assembly GCA_964449645.1). Classification (GTDB taxonomy): domain Bacteria; phylum Pseudomonadota; class Alphaproteobacteria; order Rhizobiales; family Xanthobacteraceae; genus CAYVBN01. The sequence continues at coordinate 6,554 of CAYVBN010000048.1, read as the reverse complement.
GTCGGAGTACATCCAGTCGAGCGTGTCGCGATAGCCCTGCATGAAACGGGCAACGGCATCCCGGCGGTTCTGCAGCGTATCGAGATTGGCGATGCAGATGCGCACCGTCTGGCCGGCCCGTGCCTTGATTTCGCTCCCGCGGGCGATGATGCGGATCTCACCTTTCTTTACGAGGTCGAGGCCGAACGGCGCCGCGCCGCGCCCGATGTCGATCTGGCCGGTCATCGCCATGGTGAGTGTTCCCGGATGCCCGCCGGTCGCCACCGGCTTGGCGTCCACCTTGTACTGATCGAGCAGCGAGAGCAGGGCGGCATGGCTCGACGAGCCGTTTTGCGAATAGCTGATCGTTTTGCCTGCAGCGTCCTTGAGCGATTTGATCGGCGAATCCGCCTTGACGTACCAGTAGGTGTCGGGCGAGCCGATCATCTCGCTGCCGATGATGCGCACCGGCGCGCCGCGCGAATAGGCGCCGATCGACGCCTCGATGCCGCCGCCGCAGGCGAGGTTCATGCTGCCGGCGATCACCGCCTGCTGCGCTTCGGGACCACCCTGCGTGTAGAGAATGTCGATGTCGAGCCCGCGCTTCTTGAAGATGCCGGCGCGCTTGCCGAGCTCGGTCACCGCCGTGTCCCACAGTCCGCGCTGCGTCACCGCGACCTTCAGTTCTTCGCAGCGTGCCGACGTGGCGGCGGCCGTCAGCGCAGCCGCGAGCGTGAGTGCAATCCGCAATGTGTTCACGGCGATCCTCCCGTTTGAAGCGTAGCGTTACGGTTGCCAGCCTCTTATGCGGGGAGCCTAGCACGGGCGCGTCGGCGGAAAAGTGCGCAGGCGTCGAAATTCACGCGGGGCAGAAGCGATTTCCGGCGAAGTCCCGGTTCGCCGCAGGAAATGCCGCCAAAAACACTAGGGATGCACGTCCTCGGTGAACCAGTCGGTCGGCAGTTCGTGCCCGAGGCCGCTCTGCTTCGCCTTGCGGTAGACGACCGAGCCGGCCGCCGCGAACTGGTAGCCGAGCCCGATATTGTTGAGGAAGCACGTGATCTGATCGGGTGCGCTGCGGCCTTCGACCTGTCCGGCGATCAATTGTGGCAAGGTCGGCAGCGCCTTGAAATCGATGTCCTCGGCGAGCGTCCAGCCCCGGTTCTTCTGCTTCTCCGGCACCTCGAGATCGCGCGTCACCACGTGAATGGGCGTTGCATCGTTGCTGTGGAGAACGACGCGGTCGGCGCGCCGGATCGCCTTGGCCTCGATCTCCGGCCGCTTGATGGAGCTCAGGTGCATGCCGGGCTCGAGCCAGCGCGCGAAGAAGATATGCTCGATCGAATTGCTCGCGCACATCACGATGTCGGCGCCGGCGACGGCGTCTTCGGGCTGTTCGACCGGCACGACCTCGACGCCCAGCATGGGCGCCATCTCACGGCAGAAGGCCTCCCGGTTCGTCCGATTGGGGCTGTAGCAACGGATGCTGCGGATGCGCCGCACCGCGCAAGCGGCGGTGAGCTGCGTTCCGGCCTGCCAGCCGGAACCGAGAATGCCGATCGTCTCCGCGTCCTCGCGCGCCAGATACTTGACCCCGAGCCCGTTGGCGGCGCCGACGCGAATGCGCTGCATGACGCCGTCCGGCATGATTGCCAGCGGCTCGCCATTGTCCACCGAGAAGAGCAGGACCAGTCCGACATAGCGCCCGTTCGGCGCGGCAGGGATCTTGACCCGGCGCGAGTTGTTGCCCTGCTTCGGCCAGGTCACGATGTCGGAGTTGATGCGCACGGCCCCGACCCCGAGCTTGGGAACGACGCCGTCCATCGACTTGAGGCTGTAAAGCGCGTCCGGACGGGACGTCGGGGTGAGAGAATCGGAGCGCGTCCGCGACACGCCGCGTCCTTCCGCCAGCTCCACATAGGCCTCTTCCAGCGCGCCGATGCATTCGGGCATCGTCAGCAATCGTTCGACGTCGGCATTGGACAGGATCAAGGTCATGCGGACCTATTCGGAGCTGGAGTTCGCTGCACGATCTTAGGAACTTCAAATCCCCCGCACCAGAGCGGGAACCGATGGACAAACAAACGGAAATCGGCAGAACATCGCGCCGCCCGACGCCGGGCGCCCGGGCGGCCCACCCCAGGACGGATCGAGAGACCGAATGGCGAAGATGACCCTGACACTGGCGTGTGCGGCGACCGATCGGTCGCGTCCGATCCTCGACGGGCGAATCGAGGTTCCGGGCTGCCAGATCGTGCCGCTGCCCGGCGAGCCCGAAGACATCTTCCGCCGGGCGCTGCGCGATCAGGCGTTCGACATTTCGGAAATGTCGATGGGAAACCACATCCTCGCCACCGCCAAGGGGACGAACCGTTATATCGGGATTCCGGTGTTCCTCTCGCGCACGTTCCGTCACTCCGCCATCTACGTGCGGACCGATCGCGGGATCCGTGCGCCGGCGGACCTCAAAGGCAAGCGCATCGGGCTCACCGAATTCCAGCAGACCGCCTCGATTTGGCTGCGCGGAATCCTGGCCGATGAATACGGCCTCGACCGTCGCGACGTCGCCTGGCGGACCGGTCCGCTGGATCAACCGAGGGCGACGCCGGGCAGCCGCGTCGATTTCTCCGTCGACCTCGATGTCGAGCCGATCGCGGCGGGCGATTCGCTCGATTCTTTGCTCGCCAAGGGCGAACTCGACGCCGTGTTCTCGACCCGGCCCCCGCGCTGCTTCGCGGACACGAGCGCGCCGGTCGGCCGGCTGTTCCCGGATCACCGCGCGGCGGAAATCGCCTATTTCAAGGCCACCGGCATTTTTCCCATCATGCACTGCCTCACTGTGCGCCGCGACGTGGCCGAGGCGCATCCGTGGCTGCCGCTCGAGTTGTTTCGCGCCTTTGTGGCCGCGAAAGCGCTGTCGCTCGGGGAATTGAAGCTCGTGAACACGCCGCGCGTGGCGCTGCCGTGGATCGCGGATCATCTGGCCGAAACGGTCGCGGTGCTCGGCCCCAACCCATGGCCCTACGGGCTCGGCCAGAATCGGGCGGTGCTGGACGCGATGATTCGCTATGCGCGATCGGACGGTCTGGTGAGCGGAGAGCTCGCACCGGAGCAATTGTTCCATCCAAGCACGCTTGACGCGGCCGATCGGGGCTGAGCGCCGCGGAACGCGCCCCTGCCCGGACCGGATTTCCGCTGCGGACGGCGGCCGGGGTGAAGGCAGGCGCCCGATTGCGAAGGTCGCAGACCGACCCGCCGCACCGCCGTGCGCACCTCGGGTCCGGGCACGGGAGCCCTGTCCGAATAACCCACAGCGCGCAGATTCAGCTTGCAGCGGGGGCTTCCGCGGCGCTTTCCTCCTGCCGGCCGAGTCGCTCGCCTGCGAGCCGAAAGGGTTGCCGATGTTGGGCTGGTTTCAAGCCTTGATGCCGAAGGACGAGCGGTTCTTCGACCTGTTCGCGCGGCATTCCGAGGCGGTGGTCGCGGGCGCGCAGGCGTTGCGTGCCATGCTCGACGGCGGTGACGCCGTTCCGCGCCAGTGCAAGCTGGTGATGGACCGCGAGCACGACGCCGACAACGTCACCCGCGAGGTCCTGATCGCGGTCCGCCGCAGCTTCATAACCCCGATCGATCGCGGCGCGATCAGGGATCTCATCACCGCGATGGACAACAGCATCGACCAGATGCAGAAAACCGCGAAGGCGATCATGCTATTCGATGTCCGTTCGTTCGAGCCGCCGATGCGGGAGATGGGGGACGCGATCGTGAATTGCTCACTCCTGGTGCGGGACGCAATTCCGCTTCTGCGCTCGATCAGTACGGAAGCCGTGCGTCTCTCGAGCATCACCGAGCAGATTTCCCAGCTCGAAGGCCGGGCCGACGATCTCCACGACCTTGGCCTCAAGGCTCTCTATCAATCGCAATCGGCCAATCCGATGGCGTTCTTCATCGGCAATGAAATTTACGATCACCTCGAAAAGGTGGTCGATCGGTTCGATGACGTGGCGAACGAATTGCACGGCATCGTCATCGAGCACGTCTGACGCCGGACATCGAAACCCAATGGAATCCGCCACGCTGGCCCTGCCGGTCCTGATCGGGCTGATCGTCGTTGCGCTGCTGTTCGATTTTCTTAACGGGCTTCACGACGCCGCCAACTCGATCGCCACCATCGTCTCCACGCGCGTGTTGCGGCCGGACCTCGCGGTCTTCTGGGCCGCGTTCTTCAACTTCGTCGCCTTCCTGTTCTTCGGGCTCCACGTCGCCCAGACGATCGGAACCGGCATCGTGGACGCGCAGGTGGTCGATCCACGCGTCGTGTTCGGAGCGCTCATGGGCGCGATCGTATGGAACGTGATCACCTGGATCGTCGGAATCCCCTCGAGCAGCTCGCATGCGCTCATCGGCGGGTTGGTCGGGGCCGGAATCGCCAAGGGCGGACTCGGTGTGGTCGTGTGGGGCGGCCTCGGCAAGACGAGCGCCGCGATCGTGCTCTCGCCCCTCGCCGGATTTCTGCTCGCGCTCCTCTTCATCCTGATCGTTTCGTGGCTGTTTCTGCGGCGCACGCCCTATGCGGTCGACCGCACGTTTCGATCCCTGCAATTCGTCTCGGCGTCCCTGTACTCGCTCGGGCACGGCGGCAACGACGCACAGAAGACCATGGGGATCATTGCGGTCCTGCTTTTCTCGCAGGGGCATCTCGGAAGCGAATTCTACGTTCCATTCTGGGTCGTGCTGAGCTGTCAGGCCGCAATGGCGTTCGGCACGCTGTTCGGCGGCTGGCGCATCGTGCGCACCATGGGGTCGCGCATCACGCGCCTGACGCCGATGCAGGGCTTCTGCGCCGAAACCGGAGGCGCCATCACGCTGTTCACCGCCACCTGGCTCGGCATTCCGGTTTCGACCACGCACACGATCACCGGGTCGATCATCGGCGTCGGCGCGGCCCGCAAAGCCGCTTCGGTGCGGTGGAACGTCGCCAACAACATCGTGGTTGCCTGGGTCTTGACGATCCCGGCGGCGGCGCTGGTCGGCGCCCTGTTCTATGAAATCGCCGGCGTGCTCGGCTGACGAGAGCGCGGCGTGCGCGGTCGAGCGGGCGGCGCTCGACCGGCAATGATGTCGAATCGTTTGAAAGCGGCGTGACTCAGCGCCGTCCTTTGCGCTTGGCGGCCTTCGCCCGCGCGGGCTTGGGCTTGGCGCGCCCGCTCTTGGCCGCGGGCCTGGACGTCCTCTTCGCCGCGCGCTTGCCGGCCGGCGCCGGGGCGGCCGCGGGCTGCGCGGCGTGCGATGCGCGGCGCTCGGCGAGCCGCCGGATCCAGTAGTCCCAGGCGCGGTTCACCGGGCCGGGACGCAGATTGTAGGTCCGCGCGTGCTCGATCTCCTCCGGCGTCAACGCGCCGACATGTCCGAGCAGGTGAGCCTGCGTCTGCAGGCCGGCATTGCGGCAGGAGTAGACCGTCCGGAACACCAGCTCGCGCAGCGACGTGCCGACCACGGTGGCGCCGTGCCGCCGCATCAGGATGACCCAGTGCGGCCCCAGGGCCTTGGCGAGCGATTGACCCTCCTCTGGCTTGACCAGCACAAGGGCGGTGTTGCCGAAGTCGTCGCGGCTGTCCCAGATCGGCACCTTGGGGCCGATCGGGGCGCCCAGGTGAAAGACCGGCACGAGCGGGACGCCGGCGATGGCGTAAGGCATGACTTCGGGTGCGTGATGGTGGCAGACGGCCTGGACGTCGGGGCGAGCCTTGTAGATTTCGCCGTGGATCACGCATTCTCCGTAGAGACGCAGATTCGTCGGCGTGACCGGCTGGCTGTCGAGCGTGAGCTCGAGGATGTCGGCGGGCTCGACCAGCTCCGGCGCGCGATGACGTGAGATGAGATAGCGGCCCGGATCGGTGGGATGACGGATGCTGACGTGGCCGAAGGCGTCGAGCACGCCCTCGTTGGAAAGAATGTGATTGGCGACGGCAAGCTCTTCACGCAATTGCGCCAGATTATCGGGCATCGGCAGGTCTCCTCGGTTCAAAGGTGGGAGAAGGGTGGGAATGCGGTGTGCGGACTTCCGGCGCGCGGTGGGCACGTGTTTGGTTCCGCCGCTGCAGCGTGGTTCGCAAGGCAGGTCTGCATCGACGGAGCGGGGCGCGTGATTGTGCTGCCGTGGGGTGAACGTAAAATGCGCGTCGAAGCGCTCATAGGGCATTGCGTCGAAAGAGTGAAGCGTCTCGCCCTTGCGCCGCCGCCCCACGGGGTCGGCGAGCCCGGCGTTCCCCCGCCGGAAGGTACCGAAACCCGGCTTAGGCGTCAGGTGAATTCATGGTTCGTCACTGCATTGCGCTCGCTGCACTCGGCGTTGTCCTGACGACGCCCGCCGGCCCGGCCGGCGCGGAGGAGTGGCCCGCGCATCCCGTGCGCATCGTAAATACGTTTGCGCCGGGGGGCGCGGCGGACGTTCTCGCCCGTATCGTTGCCGAACGGTTGACGCGCGCCTTCGGCCAGCAATTCTTTGTCGAGACCCGCGTCGGCGCGGGAGGCCTCGTCGGCGTGCAATCGATCGCCGACACGGACCCGGACGG
>CAYVBN010000047.1:0-1584 GCA_964449645.1 uncultured Hyphomicrobiales bacterium | reverse complement strand
CGCCGCCCTTGCCGCCCCACGACTCCGCGCCCTTGCGCACGAGGTCGACGGCTTTGAAGCGCGGGGTGAGATCGGAAGTCACGCCGACCACTATGCCGGCCTTGCCTTCCTCGGTGACGCCCACGCTGGCGACGACGCCGGAGCCGACCTGTTTCTTGCCCTCGTCGGCGAGGCTCTTGAGGTCCTTGATATCGATGCCGGACACCGCGCGCGCGAGCAGCTTGACGTCACCCACCGTGCGCACGCCGTCGGCTTCCGCCGCCCCGCGTCCGCCGCCCCCCATGGCGAGCTTCTTCTTCGCCTCCGAGAGGTCGCGTTCGAGCCGCTTGCGCTCGTCGAGAAGCGCCGCCACCCGTTGCGGCATCTCGTCGAGCGGCGTCTTCAATTCCGCCGCCGTCGCCTTGGCGGTGTGGATGATCTCGTTCGCGGCCTTGCGGGCGCGCCGTCCGGTCAGCGCCTCGATGCGGCGCACGCCCGAGGCGACCGCGCCTTCGCCGACGACCGAGATGAGGCCGATGTCGCCGGTGCGGCGCACATGCGTGCCGCCGCACAGTTCGACCGACCAGCCCATCTGGTTGCCGCCCTCGCCCATGGCAACGACCCGCACCTCGTCGCCGTATTTCTCGCCGAACAGCGCGCGCGCGCCGGACGCGATCGCGTCGTCGACCGCCATCAGGCGGGTCGTGACCGGGCTGTTCTGCAGCACGATATCGTTGGCGATGTCCTCGACGCGCGTGATCTCGGATTCGGTCATCGGCTTGGGATGCGAGAAGTCGAAGCGCAGCCGGTCGGGCGCGACCAGCGAGCCCTTCTGCGCGACATGATCGCCGAGCACCTGGCGCAACGCTTCGTGCAGGAGATGAGTCGCCGAATGGTTGCGGCGGATGTCGCTGCGGCGCGCATGATCGACCTCGAGCGCAAGCGCGGTGCCGACCTTGAGCGTGCCGCGCTCGACGGTCACCGAATGCACGAACACGTCGCCTGCTTTCTTCTGCGTGTCGGTGACGCGGGCCGCGGCGTTGTCGGCCGTCATCGTGCCGATGTCGCCGACCTGCCCGCCGGACTCGCCATAGAACGGCGTCTGGTTGACGATCACCGCGCCGCTCTCGCCGGCCTTCAGCTCGTCGACCTCCTTGCCGTCCTTCACCAGCGCCGTGACCACGCCCTCGGCGCTCTCGGTCTCGTAGCCGAGGAACTCGGTCGCGCCGAGCTTCTCGCGGAGCGAGAACCACACGGCGTCGGTCGCGGCCTCGCCGGAGCCCGCCCACGAGGCGCGCGCCTTCTCGCGCTGGCGGTCCATCGCGTCGGTGAAGGAGGCGATATCGACGCTGATGCCGCGCGGCCGCAGCGCGTCTTGCGTGAGATCGAGCGGAAAGCCGTAGGTGTCGTAAAGCGTGAACGCTGTCTCGCCCTTGAGCTGGCCGCCCTGCTTCAGCGCCTTCGTCTCATCTTCCAGAATCGAAAGCCCGCGCTCCAGCGTCTTGCGGAAGCGCGTCTCCTCGAGCTTCAGCGTTTCGGTGATCAGCGCCTCGGCACGAACAAGCTCCGGATAGGCCTGGCCCATTTCGCGTGTCAGCGACGGGA
>CAYVBN010000046.1:0-4962 GCA_964449645.1 uncultured Hyphomicrobiales bacterium | reverse complement strand
ACGCCGCGCAGGATGTGGTAGCGCACGCCGGGCAGGTCCTTGACGCGACCGCCGCGGATCATGACGACCGAGTGCTCCTGCAGATTGTGGCCCTCGCCCGGGATGTAACCGATGACCTCGAAGCCGTTGGTGAGGCGCACCTTCGCGACCTTGCGCAGCGCCGAGTTCGGCTTCTTCGGCGTCGTGGTGTAGACGCGCGTGCACACGCCGCGCTTCTGCGGGCTCTGCTGCAGCGCCGGCACCTTCTTGCGCGCCTTCTGCGCCACCCGCGGCTTGCGGATCAACTGATTGATCGTCGGCATCGCTGGCCTTCACCCTCATCATGGGGCGCGAGGCCCCCGGCGTTGCAGTCACGCGCGGTTTTCCCGCGCGCAAAACGAAATCGCGCCATCCGCCTGAGCGGAATGACGCTCCGTCGACAGAGGATCGCGACACGCAGGCGCCGCGATCATGTGCTTGCAGATCTGACAGTCGACGTCAGAGGCAGCGTTTGAGTGTCATTCGTCGAGGCTGGTGCCCGGCCCGCGTGCTCGTCGAGAGTGCTGGACTCTCAAAGGCTTGGATGGAGCTGGGTGTCGCCGTTCCGACGGGCGAAACTCACCGCCTGCCGCAAAGTGCGCGGGTTGTATAGGCCGATTCCCTGCAAGTCAAGAGAAGAAAGCCCGAAAACGGCCCAATCCCAGCCGCTTGCCTGCCTTTTCCCCCGTCCAGACCGCCCCCTCGGCGCCGCCGCTGGCAGATGACGTTTCCGGCGCCCGACGGTCATCACGGTCATCTTCACAGCCGCATCCAGCGAAAAGGGCCGCCCGAAGGCGGCCCCTTCCGTCTGTCTCCGATCTTTCGCCCGGACGGCTATTCGGCGGCCGGGAGCTGCGCGGCCTCGCCGGCCTTGGCCTGGTCCTTCTCGCGCTCGTCGAGAATGAGCTGGTCGCGTTTGCCCGCCACCTCGCGGAGCTCGTTCATCACCGCGCCAGTCCCGGCCGGGATCAGCCGTCCGACGATGACGTTCTCCTTGAGGCCGTCGAGCGTATCGGCCTTGCCGTTGACCGCCGCCTCGGTGAGGACACGGGTCGTCTCCTGGAACGACGCCGCCGAGATGAACGAGCGGGTCTGCAGCGACGCCTTGGTGATGCCGAGCAGGACTGGATGCGCCTGAGCCGGCTTCCGTCCCTCCTCCTTCGCCTTGGCGTTGACCTCGTCGAACTCGATCCTGTCGATCTGCTCGCCCTGGATCAGGTCGGTCTCGCCGGAATCGTCGATCTCGACCTTCTGCAGCATCTGCCGGACGATCACCTCGATGTGCTTGTCGTTGATGTTGACGCCCTGCAGCCGGTAGACCTCCTGGATCTCGTTCACCAGATAGGCGGCGAGTTCCTCGACGCCCTTGATGGCCAGGATGTCGTGCGGCGCGGGGTTGCCCTCGACGATGAAGTCGCCCTTCTCGATGACGTCGCCGTCCTGGAGATGGATGTGCTTGCCCTTGGGAATGAGGTATTCCCTCGGCTCCTCGCTCTTGTCGGTCGGCTCGATCGAAATCCGCCGCTTGTTCTTGTAGTCGCGGCCGAAGCGCACCGTGCCGGAGACCTCGGCGATGACCGCCGCTTCCTTCGGACGACGCGCCTCGAACAGCTCCGCGACCCGCGGCAGACCGCCGGTGATGTCGCGCGTCTTGGCGCTCTCGGTCGGAATACGGGCGATGACGTCGCCCGCCTTCACCTTGGCGCCCGGATCGACCGAGATGATCGCGTCGACCGCGAGCTGGTAGCGCGCCTCGCCGCCGCGGCTCAGCTTGAGGATCTTGCCGTCCTTGCCCTTGATGACGATGGCCGGACGGAGGTCCTGCTGGCCACGGGCGGAGCCCGCGCGCCAATCGATGACGACGCGCTTGGCGATGCCGGTCGATTCGTCGAGCGTCTCCGACATCGACTGGCCCTCGACCAGGTCCTCGAAGGCGATCGTGCCTTCGACCTCGGTGAGCACCGGCCGGGTGTACGGATCCCACTCGGCGAGACGCTGACCGCGCTTGACCTTGTCGCCCTCCTCGACGCGCAGGCGCGAGCCGTACTGCACGCGGTGCACCGCGCGCTCGGTCCCGTCCTGATCGACCACCACGACCGCCATGTTGCGCGCCATGACGATCATCTCGCCATCGGAGTTGCGCACCACGTTCTTGTTCTTGATCCGGATCGTGCCGTCGAAGTTCGAGTCGATGATCGACTGTTCGGAGATCTGCGCCGCGCCGCCGATGTGGAAGGTCCGCATCGTGAGCTGCGTGCCCGGCTCGCCGATCGACTGGGCGGCGATGACGCCCACCGCCTCGCCCATGTTGACCGGCGTGCCGCGGGCGAGATCGCGCCCGTAGCACATGGCGCACACGCCGTTGGTCGTATCGCAGGTGAGCACCGAACGGATGCGCACCTCCTGGACGCCCGACCGGGTGATCGCCTCCACCTCGGGCTCGCCGAGCAGCGTTCCGCGCGGAACCAGGATCTTGTCCGGCGCCGCCGGATCACGCAGGTCCTCCGCGGTCGTGCGGCCGAGGATGCGGCTCGCGAGCGAGGCCACGACCTGGCCGGCGTCGATGATGGCGCGCACCTTGATGCCCGCCGTCGTGCCGCAGTCCTCGGTCGTGATGATGCAGTCCTGCGCCACGTCGACGAGACGGCGGGTCAGATAACCCGAGTTCGCCGTCTTCAACGCCGTGTCGGCGAGACCCTTGCGCGCGCCGTGCGTCGAGTTGAAGTACTCGAGAACCGACAGCCCCTCCTTGAAGTTGGAGATGATCGGGCTCTCGATGATCTCACCCGACGGCTTGGCCATGAGGCCGCGCATGCCGGCGAGCTGACGCATCTGCGCCGGCGAACCGCGGGCACCGGAATGCGCCATCATGTAGATCGAGTTGATCGGGACTTCGCGCCCGGTCTTCTCGTCTTTGCGCACGGCCGAGATCTCGCGCATCATCTCGTCGGCGATCTGCTCGGTGCACTTCGACCAGGCGTCGACCACCTTGTTGTACTTCTCGCCCTGGGTGATCAGGCCTTCGTTGAACTGCTGCTCGAACTCCTTGGCCTGCTCGCGCGTCTGCTCGACGATCTTCCACTTCGAGCTCGGCACGACCATGTCGTCCTTGCCGAACGAGATGCCGGCCTTGAACGCGTGGTGGAAACCGAGCGCCATGATCCGGTCGCAGAAGATCACGGTCTCCTTCTGCCCGCAGTGGCGGTAGACCGTGTCGATCATGTTGGAGATCTCGCGCTTCGTCATCGGCTTGTTGAGGATGTCGAAGGGGATCTTGGGGCTGCGCGGCAGGACCTGGGAGAGCAGGACCCGCCCCGGCGTCGTTTCATACCAGGTGCGGACCGTCTCGCCCTTGTCGTTCACGCCTTCCCAGCGGAACTTGATCTTGCTGTGCAGCGTGATGACCTTCTGCGCCAATGCGTGGTCGATCTCGGCGATCTCGCCGAACAGCTTGCCCTCGCCGGGCTCGCCCTCTCGCATCAGCGACAGATAGTAGATGCCGAGCACGATGTCCTGGCTCGGCACGATGATGGGCGAGCCATTGGCCGGGTGCAGGATGTTGTTGGTCGACATCATCAGCACGCGCGCTTCGAGCTGCGCCTCGAGCGAGAGCGGGACGTGCACGGCCATCTGGTCGCCGTCGAAGTCGGCGTTGAAGGCCGCGCAGACCAGCGGATGCAGCTGGATCGCCTTGCCCTCGATCAGCACCGGCTCGAACGCCTGGATGCCCAGGCGGTGGAGCGTCGGCGCACGATTGAGCAGCACGGGATGCTCGCGGATGACCTCATCGAGAATGTCCCAGACCTCGGGCTTCTCCTTCTCGACGAGCTTCTTTGCCTGCTTCACCGTGGTCGACAGACCCTTGGCGTCGAGCCGCGAGTAGATGAACGGCTTGAACAGCTCGAGCGCCATCTTCTTCGGCAGGCCGCACTGGTGCAGCTTGAGCTCGGGACCAACGACGATCACCGAACGGCCCGAATAGTCGACGCGCTTGCCGAGCAGGTTCTGGCGGAACCGGCCCTGCTTGCCCTTCAGCATGTCGGACAGCGACTTCAGCGGACGCTTGTTGGCGCCGGTGATGACGCGGCCGCGGCGGCCGTTGTCGAACAGCGCGTCGACCGCCTCCTGGAGCATGCGCTTCTCGTTGCGGATGATGATGTCCGGCGCGCGCAGCTCGATGAGGCGCTTCAGGCGATTGTTGCGGTTGATGACGCGGCGGTAGAGGTCGTTGAGGTCCGACGTCGCGAAGCGGCCGCCGTCGAGCGGCACCAGCGGGCGAAGCTCGGGCGGGATGACCGGGACGACGTCGAGGATCATCCATTCCGGACGGTTGCCCGATTCAAGGAAGCTCTCGACGACCTTCAGCCGCTTGATGATCTTCTTGGGCTTGAGCTCCGACTTGGTGGTCTCCAGCTCCTCGAGCAGCGCCTTGCGCTCGCCCTCGAGGTCGAGGTCGATCAGCATCTGCTTGACCGCCTCGGCGCCGATGCCGGCGGTGAAGGCGTCCTCGCCATATTCGTCCTGGGCGTCGAGCAGCTCGTCCTCGGTGAGGAGCTGATACTTCTCCAGCGGCGTCAGGCCCGGCTCGGTGACGATGTAGCTCTCGAAATAGAGCACGCGCTCGAGCTGCTTCAGCTGCATGTCGAGCAAGAGGCCGATCCGGCTCGGCAGCGACTTCAGGAACCAGATATGGGCGACCGGCGCGGCCAGCTCGATATGGCCCATCCGCTCGCGGCGAACCTTCGAGACGGTGACCTCGACGCCGCACTTCTCGCAGACGATGCCCTTGTATTTCATGCGCTTGTACTTGCCGCACAGGCACTCGTAATCCTTGATCGGACCGAAAATGCGCGCGCAGAACAGGCCGTCACGCTCGGGCTTGAACGTGCGGTAGTTGATCGTCTCCGGCTTCTTGATCTCGCCGTAGGACCACGACTTGATCTT
>CAYVBN010000045.1:0-2846 GCA_964449645.1 uncultured Hyphomicrobiales bacterium | reverse complement strand
CCGACATCGAGTTCATGTTCCACACCGTGCCGGCGCAGACGCGGCTGTGGTTTCCCGGCATCGTTCCGCCGTATCCGGACGGCTACGCCATCCGGCCGACGCTGCTGCATCCGAGGAGCCGCGGACATGTGCGCCTGCGCTCGGCCGACCCGCGCGATCCGATGCGCATTTCCTATCGGTTCTTCACCGAGCCGGAGGACCTGCCGGCGCTGCGCGAGGGCTTCAAGCGGGCGCGCGAGGTCGGCGCGCAGAAGCCGCTCGATCCGTACCGGGCCGGCGAGGTCTCGCCCGGCGAGAAGGCGCGCAGCGACGCCGAGATCGACGCGTTCATTCGACGGACCGCGCTCACGGCCCATCACCCGGCGGGGACCTGCAAGATGGGGACGGACGAGAGCGCCGTCTGCGATCCGCAATTGCGCGTGCGCGGCATCGAGGGACTGCGCGTGTGCGATGCGTCGGCGATGCCGGATCTCGTCTCGGCCCACATCAACGCCTGCGTGCTGATGATGGGGGAGAAAGGCGCCGACCTCATCGGCGGGCGCAGCGTGCAGCCGGACAATGTCGGGAAGGCCGCGGCAACCGCCGGCGCGTGAGCCCCATCTGGCGGAGGGGATTTTCTTCCTTGATCGTCAGATGCGGCGGAAATCTCGTGACGCGCCCCCGGCGATTCAGTTCGGCTTGTGCGCGGGAGGCTTGTGCACGAACCGGATGATCGTCCGGGTGCCTTTGCCCCGTTCGCTCTCCACCTCGAACTCGGTCTGCGCGTTCTCCTTGAGGGACTGAAGCACGAGCGCGCCGAGCTTTCCTTCGACCGGCCAGGTGACGCCCTCCGGCAGGCCCACGCCGTCGTCGCCGACGACGATGCGATACCTGTCCTCGGCCTCGTGCAGACAGCGCACGGTGAGCGTACCGCCCGCCCGCGCCGTGAAGGCGTATTTGAAGGCATTGGTCAGAAGCTCGTTGACGAGCAGCCCCACCGGCATGGCGACGTTGATGGACACCGGCGCATACTCGACCTTGAGATCGAGCTTGATGCCGTCGACCGCATAAGTGCGCATCACGGCCGAGGCGATCTGGCTCAGATAGTGCCCGAGGTCGACCGTCTGTCCCCAGCCGTCGAGCGAGATGTCGGCATAGAGAAGCTGGAGCGACTCGATCCGCCCCGCCAGCCGATCCAGGTTGACCTTGTCGCCGTGGCGCTGATTGCGCGCATCGAGACGGATCAACGCCGTGATGAGCTGCAGGTTGTTCTTGACACGATGCTGCAGTTCCCGGAGCAGCAGGTCCTTGTCGCGGAGCTGCCGGGCGAATTCCTCGCGCTGGGCACGCTCGCGCGTCGTCACGTCGATGATCGCGACGATGCGGTAGTTCTCCGCTCCTTCCAGGGTGTCGATGATGCCCGCATAGGCTTCGACCAGAACGGGCTTGGGATCGTCCAGGCGAAACGTCCCGACGAAATCCTCCCATTTCTGCAGCGCGCGGCTGAACGTGAGCTGCGGATCGTCCTCCGCCGTCATGACGTCCAGCACGGACCAGGGCTGGCCGGCGATTTGCGCGAAGGCGCGTCCGGTCAGCTCCTCGAACACCCGGTTGGCATAGATGATCCGCTGCTCGCCCCGGGTATCCCGGGACACCGCGATTCCGATCGGCACATGGTCGAGGACGTATTTGAACTCCTCGGACTCCATCGCCTTCTGGAGTTCCGTGGAATCGAACAGCTCACTGACCTGCTTGGCTGCGGACTCGGGGGTCTCGTCGGGCGCCGCCATTTTTGATCCTTGATGTCTATCGACAAGGTCCCGCGCAGGCGGATCACTCGCGTTCCACCTGACGTTCAGGGGACCTGTCTCGTTCAGGGGACCTGTCTGGAGTCGGAATATTCAGGACGGGCTTCCTGCACCTTCCGGGTGATCCGGCGAAGCATGATCTGCGCAAAACCGGCATCCACTTTTGCGGATCGCCCTCCGGAAGGCACGTCCGGCCGTTCAGCATCATCGCCATGCGATGGTGCCCAGGAGAGGACTCGAACCTCCACGGCTTGCACCACTGGTACCTGAAACCAGCGCGTCTACCAATTCCGCCACCTGGGCTGGCGACGGACACATAAGAGGGCCCACTCCGTATTGTCAACGCCGGTACGTCTCCACTCTGTACAGCGGCCGAGCGATCCTGTATGCGCTGCGCACCTGACGTTCGGCCGTTTCGAGGCATAGCGGCATGCCCGCCTCCCCGCCCTACGAGCTCATCACCATCTTCGGCGGCTCGGGATTTCTCGGCCGCCACGTCGTGCGGGCGCGTGCCAAGCGCCACTACCGCATGCGCGTCGCGGTCCGCCGTCCGGACCTCGCCGGTCACCTGCAGCCGCTCGGCCGGGTCGGCCAGATCCACGCGGTACAGGCCAATGTGCGGGTCCCTCAGTCGGTCGAAGCGGCCGTGCGCGACGCCGACATCGTCATCAACCTGGTCGGCATCCTGTTCGAGCACGGGCGTCAGCGTTTCGCGACCGTGCAGGCCGAAGGGGCCGAGAATGTGGCGAAAGCCGCGGCGGCGCGCGGCGCCAAGATGGTCCACGTGTCGGCGATCGGGGCGGACGCGCAGTCGTCGTCCCGCTACGCGCGCTCCAAGGCGATGGGCGAGGAGGCCGTGCGGGCCACCGTCCCGGACGCCACCATTGTGCGTCCCTCGATCCTGTTCGGTCCCGAGGACGATTTCTTCAACCGCTTCGCGTCGCTGGCCCGCCTGTCACCGGCCTTGCCGCTGATCGGCGGGGGCACGACCCGCCTGCAGCCGGCCTTCGTCGGCGACGTCGCCGAAGCCATTGCCCAGGCCGTGACCGGCGAGGCGAA
>CAYVBN010000044.1:0-7096 GCA_964449645.1 uncultured Hyphomicrobiales bacterium | reverse complement strand
GTGACCGGTCCCGGCCGCGTGAACATCACGAGTCCGCTGTCGCGCGTCGCCACCATCGCTCCGCCCCCCGTTCCGTCCGCGGCCGGCCTGTCGCGTCACAGCACCGAGTGAGGACCCAATGTCTCGGCCCCTTCGTCCCCTTCCCGTTCTGACGATCGTCGTGTTGTCCGGCCTGCTCGGAGCGTGTTCGGCGATCGATCGCCTCAAGAACATCGGCGAGCAGCCGTCGCTCTCGGCGATCGACAATCCGACGGCGCAGCCCGGCTACAAGCCGGTGCAGATGCCGATGCCGACGCCGCAGCTCGCGGCCTACAACCCGAACTCCCTGTGGCGCAACGGCTCCCGCGCGTTCTTCAAGGACCAGCGCGCGCATCAGGTCGGCGACATCCTGACCGTCACGGTCAACATCACCGACAAGGCGGTGATCGCCAACGAAACCCAGCGCAGCCGGACGAATAAGGAAGATTCCGGCGTCGATAATTTCTTCGGACGCAAGACCCTGCCGCTCTCCAACACGACGATCCCGTCGCGGCTGCTCACCGCCGATTCGACGGCGTCCTCCGACGGCAAGGGATCGGTCAATCGCCAGGAGGCGGTGCAGACGAACGTCGCCGCGGTGGTCACACAGGTATTGCCGAACGGAAACCTCGTGGTCGAGGGCAAACAGGAGATCCGCGTCAACTACGAGATGCGCGAACTCGTCGTCGCCGGCATCGTCCGGCCCGAGGACATCCAGAGCGACAACACGATCGACTCCACCAAGATCGCCGAGGCGCGCATCGCCTATGGCGGCCGTGGCCAGATCACGGACGTGCAACAGCCCCGTTACGGGCAACAGATCATGGACGTGCTGCTCCCGTTCTGACCGCCACGCGGCCGGGCGAAGCGACGCCCCGCCCGCGCGAGCTCCCGCGCCGTTCCCGACCCGGGCGGAACGGCGAGACGACGCGGCCTCCGGCAGCTCCCCGCCGGAGGCCGCGCTCATTTTCCTCAGAGTGGCGAATTCATCAGAGCGGTGAACCGCACACACTTCGCCGGATCATGCGCGCGCGCTCTGCAAAAAGTGGCGACCGGTTTTGCGTGAGATCGCGCTCCAGGATGGCCGCGCTGCCGTCAGCCGCGACCGTGGACCTTCTCCCGGCGACGCGCGCCGGCGATCACTGCGCCGCACCTCGCGCGAGCGGCGTCGGCAAAGGTCCTTCAATCGTCCCGATACACCCGTTCGCGCCGCTCATGGCGCTCCTGCGCTTCGATCGACAGCGTGGCGATCGGGCGCGCTTCGAGGCGCTTGAGCGAGATCGGTTCGCCGGTCTCCGCGCAATAGCCGTAGGTTCCGTCGTCGATCCGCTGCAGCGCGGCTTCGATCTTGGCGATGAGCTTGCGTTGACGATCGCGGGCGCGCAGCTCGATGGCGCGATCGGTTTCGGACGATGCCCGATCGGCGAGATCGGGATGATTCTGATTCTCGTCTTGCAGGTGCTGAAGGGTCTCGCGTGCCTCCTTGAGGATGTCTTCCTTCCAGGCAAGCAGTTTCTTGCGGAAATACTCCCGCTGACGCTCGTTCATGAAAGGCTCTTTGTCCGACGGACGGTAATTCTTATCCTTGTCCTTCACTTCCACGGGCATGCACTCTCACTCCGTGCAGTGGGCGCCTGTGCGAGCGCTTCTCGCGCGGGCGCTTATATAGCTCCCCCCGGATGGGAACAACTCTCTATTAAGTGACGGATATGACAGGTGCTTGGCGGCCCGAGGGCGCCTGCTGCAGCGCAAAAAAGCGGCCCCCGTCGAATCAGGGCGCGGCCTCGACCTTCGCCAGTTCGACCTCGACGCGGAGCTCGATTTCCGCCAGCACCCCGTCGAGCGCCGGATCCCCGGACGGGTCCTTGAGACCGGCGGCAGCGTCACGCAGACGGGCGAGCGTGGCCCGGTCGAGCTGGCCGGCAAGGAGCCCGATCTTGAGCTCGTCGAGGGCATCGAGCGCGGTGCGGCCGCGCTTGACCGCCCGGCGGCGCCGCTCGGTCGGGTCCTCGACACCCTGCAGGGCGATGAGCGCGTCGATGCCGCCGACGCTGCGCGGCGCGGAGGGCGCCGCCGAGGGTTGCGAGCCCTCCGGCTCGTCGAGCGAGAAGGTGCCTGCGGCGGAGCGCCGCGCACCCGACGACGAGGAGACGATGGGAGTTCCGTTCGGTCCGTAGATGCGCATTGGCCTCTGCCCTGAGCCGCAGGATCGGATCGCCTGCCGATACTCATCCTGAACCCACTACAAACGCACCTCACGACCCGCAGCCTCACCGGCTATGGTTAAGAGGAGGTAAATGGCTCGGCAAAAATTGCCGCAACCGGCAAGGCCGGCCGCCCACGGCCGCCGCGCCGGCGACCGGGCCAGCCGGGCTTTCGTGTATTCGCAAGGGCTTAGCGGCCTTTCCCGATCTGGCACGGGACTCGCATGGCATCCGGCGGTCCGAACTCATCGGGGAGCAAATGATGACGAGGACGCCGATCTCCGTGCTCGCCGCCCTTCTGGCGGCGTGGACGCTCGCGTCTCTTCCTGTGCCCGCCACGGCGGCGTCGCGCATCAAGGACCTCGCCAATGTCGAGGGGGTGCGGCAGAACCAGCTCATCGGCTATGGGCTGGTCGTCGGCCTCAACGGCACCGGCGACACGATCAACAATTCGCCGTTCACCCGGCAGTCGCTGCAGGCGATGCTCGAACGCCTGGGCATCAACATCCGCGGCCAGACGCTCCGTACCGGCAATGTCGCGGCCGTGATGGTCACCGCCAACCTGCCGGCCTTCGGCACGCAGGGGACGCGGATCGACGTCACGGTCTCGGCGCTCGGCGATTCCAAGAGCCTGCAGGGCGGGACGCTGCTCGTCACGCCGCTGCTCGGCGCCGACGGCAACGTCTATGCGGTCGCCCAGGGATCGCTCGCCATCGGCGGCTTCCAGGCCGAGGGCGACGCCGCCAAGATCACCCGCGGGGTGCCGACCGTCGGCCGCATCGCCAACGGGGCGATCATCGAGCGCGAGATCGATTTCGCCCTGAACCGGCTGACCCAGCTTCGTCTCGCGCTGCGCAATGCCGACTTCACCACCGCCAAGCGGATCGCCTCGGCGATTAACGACTTCATCGGCATGCCGACCGCCGAACCGCTCGATCCCTCGACCGTGCAGATCACCGTGCCGCAGCCCTACAAAGGTAACGTCGTCGCTCTCCTGACCGACATCGAGCAGTTGCAGATCGAGCCCGACCTGCCGGCCAAGATCGTCATCGACGAGCGCTCCGGAATCATCGTGATGGGGCGCGACGTGCGCGTCTCGATGGTTGCGGTCGCGCAGGGAAATCTCACGGTCACGATCGCCGAAGCCCCGCAGGTGAGCCAGCCGGCTCCGCTGTCGCGCGGCCGGACGACCGTCGTGCCCCGCAGCCGCATCGGCGTGCAGGAGGACGGCCACAAGCTCGCGCTCGTGAAGGAAGGTATCTCGCTGCAGCAACTGGTGGACGGACTCAACGCGCTCGGCGTCGGCCCGCGCGACCTCATCGCCATCCTGCAGGCGATCAAGGCCGCCGGGGCCATCCAGGCCGACATCGAGGTGATGTGATGCCGCTTCCGCTCGCACTCGACCCGCAGCTCGGCCCGGCGCTCGTATCCGCCGCCCGGTCGGCCACCCCGCAAGGCAGCACGTCAGACCGAGCGCGCGCGCAGGCGCGCGACTTCGAGGCGACGTTCCTCAATTCGATGTTCCAGAACATGTTCACCGACATGGGCGGCGACGGTCCGCTCGGCGGCGGTCCGGGCGTCGGCATCTGGCGTTCATTCCTCACCGAGCAATACGCCAAGTCGTTCGCGCAGGCCGGCGGGATCGGCATTGCCGACCAGGTCTATCGCTCGCTGCTCGCCCACCAGGAAGCGCGCGGGTGAGACGCGGCGCCCCGCCCTCGCCCCGAAACCCAATCCAAAAGGAGCCGTCATGAACAACGCCGTCACGGTTGCAAGCCCCCCCGACCTTCCGCCGGTCTCGGACCCGCGCGAAGCCACGGAATTGATGACGCGGCTGAGCGACGTCATGGATGAACTGCTCGCGCTCGTCAGCGAGGAGACGAAGCTCGTGCGCGCCGGCCAACTGAAGGATGCCGCGGCGCTCGAACGCCGCAAGGCGGAGCTCTCGCGCACCTACGTGGCGGACAGCGGACGCCTCAAGGCGAGCACGGCCTATCTGTCGGCGAGCTTCCCGGAGTTCGTCGGCCTGCTGCGGCAGCGGCACGAGACGTTCCACGCGCTGTTGCAAGTCAACCTCGCGGTGCTCGCGACCGCGCATGCCGTCTCGGAGGGAATCATGCGCGGGGTCTCGACCGAGATCGCGCGCAAGGCCTCGCCGCAGACCTACGGCGCATCCGGTCGTCAGACGCTGCCCGGCCCGCGCGGTGCGCAGCCGCTCACGGTCAGCCGCGTGTTGTGATGTCGACGGGGTTCGCGCCCCTCGGGCGCGGGTCGCAGCGGGATTCTTGATTGTTGCAGGATTCTCGAAGGTCCGGAGCGATCGCCGGCAAGCGGCTAGATCACGTCGCTCAAGGGCGCGACCACCCCGGACAGGGAGGCGTCGTAACCCGGAAAGGCCTGGACGATCCGGCGGAACGAATCGGTCTTCAGGACCGAGACAATTTCCGCGACATCCTCCCGTTCAATCGTCTCTTTCTTTGCAAGCAGATAATAGTCTTCGCTGAAGAGCGGAATGAAATCCATCTTCAGCCGCCGCGCCGCCGCTTCGATGCCGAGGCCGACATCCGCCACGCCGCCGGCAATCGCCGCCGCAACCGCCAGATGGGTGAACTCCTCGGAGTAATATCCGTTGATCTCCGTCCGATCGATCCCTTGCGCCTGGAGCAGGCGGTCGAACGCCAAGTGCGTGCCCGATCCGCGTTGGCGATTGATGAAGCGCGCCTTGAGCCGCGCGACGTCGCGCAGGTCGGAGATCCTCAACGGGTTACCGGCGCGGACGATCAATCCCTGCCTGCGGCGGACGAAGTGGATGACGCGCTGGACGCGCGGCTTCAGCCAGCGCTCGTAGGCCTGCATCACGTCGCGCCGCAGCGGCCCCTCGGGGACATGAAAGCCAGCGATCTCGCAGCGCGCCTTGCACAGCGCCACGACGCTGTCGAGGCTGCCCACGAAGCGGACGTCGAGCTTCGTTCCGGGCCGCGCGCGCAGGTGGTCCCGCAGCTCCGCCAGCACCAGGTCGTGGCTCGCGTAAGTGCACAGCGCTGACTGGGGTTCGTTGAGAATCTGGTTGAGCTGCTGCTCGACTTCCGAGACCGCGCTCTCGATGTGCGGGGCAAGCCGCGCATTGATTCGCTCCCGCAACGAGAGCAGCCGCTCGCCGAGCGCGGTGAGTTGGGTTCCGCGCCCCTGCTCCTTGCTCACGAGCGGCTGGCCCATGCGGTCCGACCACGCCGTGATCAACCCCCAGGCCTGGCGGTAAGGCATTCCGACCTGCTCGGTCGCGGCGGTCAGCTTACCGGTCATCTTGATGGCCTCGAGCAGGGCGAACAGCTCGGGGTCGACCGGCTTGCGCTGGCGTCCGGCCATCCAGACAAGGTCGAGGTCAAGGGTTGGGCGAAATTCGGACATATGTCTTTTTTAGCATATTGATCGCGGGTTGAGGAGCGATAACATCCACCGCGTTGGAATTCCTCTAATATGCTAATTTTCGCATATTAAGAAGAACGCCTCGCGACACGCGCCCGAGGACAGACACGTGACAGAAAAAGACACCTGGGATCCCGATTTGGCGAAGCGCCGGATCGAGGAGCTGCGGCACCTGCCCGGCCCCCTGCTGCCGATCCTGCACGCGTTGCAAGACGAGTTCGGCTGCGTGCACGAGGCGGCCGAGCCGATGATCGCCGACGCGCTGAACATCACGCGCGCCGAGGTGCACGGGGTCGTCACCTTTTATCATGACATACGCCGGACGCCCGCCGGCCGGCACACGCTCAAGCTCTGCCGCGCCGAGGCGTGCCAGGCGTGCGGCGGCGATGCGCTGGCGGCCCAGGCCGAGACCCGGCTCGGGATCAAGATCGGACAGACCACCCCCGACGACCGCGTCAGTCTCGAGCCGGTCTATTGCCTCGGCCTGTGCGCCTGCGCCCCGAGCGCGATGATTGACGGCCGCGTCGTCGGCCGCCTCGATCAATCGCGCCTCGATGCGCTGCTGGCGGAGGTCGAGCGATGAAGCGCACGGTTTTTGTTCCGCGCGATGCCGCGTCGCTTGCCGTCGGCGCCGACGACGTGGCGCGGGCGATCGCACGCGAGGCGGCCCGGCGACAGATGGACATCGAGATCGTGCGCAATGGCTCGCGCGGTCTCATGTGGCTCGAACCGCTGGTCGAGGTGGCGACGGCGGACGGACGCAAAGCCTATGGGCCGATCACGCCGGAGGACGTCCCTTCGCTGCTCGGGGGATGCTTCGACGGCCGGCCGCATCCGAAACAGCTCGGCGCACCCGAAAACATTCCCTTCCTGAAGCGGCAGACGCGCCTCACCTTCGCGCGCTGCGGAATCACCGACCCGCTCAGTCTCGAGGACTACAAGCGCCACGGCGGATATCGCGGCCTCGAGCGGGCGCTGTCCCTCGGCCCGGCCGCGGTCGTCGACGAGGTGATCAAGTCCGGCCTGCGCGGCCGCGGCGGGGCGGGATTTCCGACCGGCATCAAGTGGCGCACCGTCGCGCAGACAAGCGCACTGCAGAAATATGTGGTTTGCAATGCCGACGAAGGCGACAGCGGCACCTTCGCGGACCGCATGATCATGGAAGGCGACCCGCTCGTGCTGATCGAGGGCATGACGATCGCCGCGATCGCGGTCGGGGCCACCAAGGGTTACATCTATATCCGCTCGGAATATCCGCACGCGATTGCGACGTTCGATGCGGCGCTGGCCATTGCCCGCCGCAGCGGCCTGCTCGGAGCAGCCGTCGCAGGCTCCGGTCACGCATTCGACATCGAGATCCGCGTGGGCGCCGGCGCCTACGTGTGCGGCGAGGAGACCTCGCTTCTCGAAAGCATCGAGGGCAAGCGCGGCGTCGTGCGCGCCAAGCC
>CAYVBN010000043.1:0-5107 GCA_964449645.1 uncultured Hyphomicrobiales bacterium | reverse complement strand
TTCATTGGAGATTTTCTGTTTAGGTGTCTTCTTGGCGTTCGCGAGCCATTTCGTCATGGTCGAGGTCTCGGCCGCGGTGGCGATGCAGGTGCTTGTGAGCACCGTAGGTATTGCGACAATGATTACCGTGGCTTGGCTCATAACTTGGTATAATAAAATAGAAGGGAAGGGCTCGTCGCGCTCCAAACCGCCCGACGCCGACCTCGCAGGAGGCGAGGCATGAAGCCGCTGGTTCTGGCGCTTGCCGGATTGATGTGCAGTGCGCTGGCGGCGTTCGCGGGCGACGAAAGCGCGTGCTCGGTGGCGAGCGCGCTGGTGCACGCGGATTATCCGCTCCCGCGCGTCGCCCAGGCGATCGCCAACAAGCATCTTACCATCCTGGTGGTTGGCTCGGCCTCCTCCAGCCTTCCCGGCCTTACGGGCGCCAAGCACGCCTATCCGGCCCGGCTCGAGGCCACGCTCGGCAAGCGGCTGGGGGGCGTCGAGGTGCGGGTCGTCACCTCTGCGCAGCCGCGCGAGACCGCCGCCGAAATGGAGAGCAACCTGGAGCGGCTGGTGGAGACGAACAAGCCGGCGCTCGTCGTCTGGCAGGCCGGAACCGTCGATGCCATGCGGGGGGTCGACCAGGACGCCTTCCGGGCGACGCTCGACGACGGCATCGAGACCATCAAGGACAACGACGCCGACGTCGTCCTGCTCAACATGCAGTACAGCCCGCGCACCGAGTCGGTGATCTCGATGGGCGCCTATGTGGATGTCATGCGGTTTGCTGCTTTGCAGCATGAAATTCCGCTGTTCGATCGCCTCGCGATCATGAAACATTGGAGCGAGCTGGGAACGTTCGATCTTTATGGAACGACCCGGAGCACGGACACGGCCGAGCGCGTCCACGACTGCATCGGCCGTCTGCTCGCGGATCTGGTGATGGATGGCGTAAAGCTGGTCGAGAACGACAAGGCCTCGGGTCTCGACGGCGAAATGCAAAAGGCCAAGGCGCTCGACAAGAACGAGCCTCGGGGGACTGAAGGACGATGAAATCATGATCCGGGGGACTCGTTCGGCCGCGCTGGTCGCAGCGGCGGTCATGGGAAGCATGTTGGCCATCACGCAGGCCGGCGCGAGAGATGCGGCACGGCCCGATTGCTCGGCTCCGAGCGAGCTCACGCGTCTGCCCTACGCGCTCACGCACACGGCCGCGCGGATCGCCGCCGGCGACCCGCTGACCATCGTGGCGATCGGCTCATCCTCGACCGCGGGCGCCGGAGCTTCCTCGCCCGCCGCCAGCTATCCGAGCCGGCTGGCCGTCGAACTCCAGAAAGTGTTTCCGCGCAGCCGCATCACGGTGTTCAACCGGGGGGTGAACGGCGAAGAGACGGGCGACATGCTGGCGCGTTTCGACGGCCAGGTGATCGCGGCGAAACCGGATCTGGTGATCTGGCAGCTCGGCACGAACGCGGTGCTGCGCGATCGCCCGCTGGATTCGGCGGTCGCTCTGATCCGCGACGGGCTGCGCCGCATCAAGGCGGCCGGCGCTGACGTCGTGCTGATCGATCCGCAATATGCCCCAAAGGTGATCGCCAAGCGCGACAGCGAAGGCATGGTCAATCTGATTTCGCTCGCCGCCAAGGAAGACAGCGTCGATCTGTTCCCGCGCTATGCGGTGATGCGCGACTGGCGCGACCACCAGGGCATTCCGTTCGAGACGTTCGTCTCCCCCGACGGGATCCACATGAACGACTGGAGCTACGCCTGCCTAGCGAAGCTGCTTGGCCGCGGCATCGCCGAAGCGGCGACGCGCGCCTCCGCTCCGGCCCAGGTCGCCGGCGGCCGCAAAATCATCGGCTCGGTCGCGCACTGAACGAGCGAACGCATGATCCCGGAAGCGGAAGTGCCCGGGAAACCATCCGCGAAATCCGAGGGTGAGCGGAACCAAATCATTTCTGTTTGATTCCCCCTCACCCGATTTTCTTGCTGCGCGCAAAAATCGACCTCTCCCGCCGGGGCGAGGTGAAGGGTGTTCGCGGCCACCCACCTGTCCAAACCACTCGGATCAATCAAAAAGCCTGCTGCGTACGCCTTCACCTCTTCCACCGGGAGAGGTCGGCGAGCTGCGCAGCAGCGAGCCGGGTGAGGGGTCCGTGCGTGCCTGTGGCGCGCTGATTCTCCTCACACCGATTCTGTTCTTCCACAACCCGATTTCTTTTGTCTCACGCCGCTTCGAGCGCGCTGAGAATGTCCTCGACGATGTCGTCGGGATGCTCGAGTCCGGCCGAGAACCGTACGAGGCCGTCGCCGATGCCGAGTTCGGCGCGCTGCGCCGGCGTGAGACGCTGGTGCGTCGTCGTCGCCGGATGCGTGACGAGGCTCTTGGCGTCGCCGAGATTGTTGCTGATGCGCACGAGCTTCAGCGCATTGAGAAAACGGAACGCAGCCGGCTTGCCGCCTTCGATCTCGAAGGCGACGAGCGTCGAGCCGCCCGTCATCTGCTTGTGCACGATCGCCGCCTGCGGGTGGTCCGGCCGGCCCGGATAGATGACGCGCTTGAGCTTGGGATGCTCGGCGAGCGCGACCGAGACCGTCGCCGCCGTGTCGGTCTGCCGCCGCACGCGCACCGCAAGCGTCTCCAGGCCCTTGAGCAGGACCCAGGCGTTGAACGGCGACATCGACGGTCCGGTCTGCCGCAACAGGCCCTGGATATGGTCCTGAATGAATTTCTCGGAGCCGAGAATGACGCCGCCCAGACAGCGCCCCTGCCCGTCGATGTGCTTGGTCGCCGAATAGGTGACGCAGTCGGCGCCGAGCGCGAGCGGGTTCTGCCACAGAGGCGTGGCAAACACGTTGTCGACGACGAGCGTGGCGCCCGCCGCGTGCGCGATCTCCGCGACCGCCGCAATGTCGATCACGTCGAGCGTCGGGTTGGTCGGGCTCTCGAGGAAGAACGTCTTGGTGTTCGGCCGCACCGCCTCGCGCCACTGGGCGAGATCGGCGCCGTCGACCAGCGTCGAGGTGACGCCGAAGCGCGGCAGGAAGTCCTCGACGATGAACCGGCAGGCCCCGAACAGCGCCTTCGCGGCCACCACATGGTCGCCCGCCTTGAGCTGGCCGAGCAGCGAATAGGTCACCGCTGCCATGCCGGTCGCGGTCGCACGCGCGGCTTCCGCGCCCTCGAAGGCGGCGATGCGCTGCTCGAACATCGTCACGGTCGGATTGGAATAACGCGAGTACTGATAGCCCGGATCCTCGCCCTTGAAGCGGGCCTCGCACTGCTCGGCGCTCGCATAGACGAAGCCTTGCGTCAGGAAGAGCGCCTCCGAGGTCTCGCCGAATTGCGAGCGCAGGGAACCGGCGTGGACGAGTTGGGTTTCGGGACGATAGCGGCGAACGGACACGGACATGCGGCCCTCCTTGGCCAACAAAAAACCCGGCCGGGGAATCCTCGGGCCGGGCTCTACGTGTCCCCGGCCTTTTAGCGATTTATTTAACGTGGCTGCAAGCCGGCCGGCTCAAATGACCACGGGATAAGGTTTGTCTAGCGCGGCGGCCGCCTTTCCGTCAAGGCGCCCTTCCGCTAGAGCATGATCCTCGAAAGTGGGCACCGGTATTCGCAGAGATCGCGCAGGATGGCAGGTGGACAGGAGGCCGTCCGGCTCCAGCATCTCGATGTCGCCGGAGGAGTGGCTTTGGGGCTCGCGTTCCGCATCGACGACAAGGGCATCCTGCCCGATCGCATGATCGCCTCGCTGGCCGACGCCGGTGCGATCATTCCGTCCGCCGCGTTCGTCTCCGACCAGATTCAGCCGGCAAGCCTCGACCTGCGCCTCGGCGAGGTCGCCTACCGGGTGCGCGCGAGCTTTCTGCCGGGGCCGGGCGCGACGGTCGCCGAACGCATCGACGATCTCAAGCTGCACGAGATCGCGCTCGGTGACGGCGCCGTGCTCGAGACCGGCTGCGTCTACATCGTGCCGCTGAACGAGAGCCTGGCGCTGCCGCCCGACATCGCGGCCGCGGCCAATCCGAAGAGCTCGACCGGCCGGCTCGACGTGTTCACCCGGGTGATCACCGACCATTCGCGCGGCTTCGACCATATCGAGGCGGGCTACCACGGGCCGCTCTATGCCGAGATCAGCCCGCGCACCTTTCCGGTGCTGGTGCGCGAAGGCTCGCGCCTCTCGCAGATCCGCTTTCGCCGCGGCAACAGCCTGCTCGACGCCACGGCCCTCGCCGCCCTGCACGCGCACGAGCGCCTCGTCGACGATCCCAAGGCCGACGTGAGCGACGGCGTGGCGGTGAGCGTCGACCTCTCCGGCTTCGGCTCCGAGCAGCGCGTCGGCTATCGGGCGAAGCGCCACACCGGCCTCATCGATGTCGACCGCCGCGCCGGCTACGAGGTCGGCGAATTCTGGGAGCCGATCGCGGCGCGCAAGGACGAGAGCCTGATTCTCGATCCCAACGAGTTCTACATTCTCGCCTCGAAGGAAGCCGTGCAGGTGCCGCCCGATTACGCGGCCGAGATGGTGCCGTTCGATCCGCTGGTCGGCGAGTTCCGCGTTCACTACGCGGGCTTCTTCGACCCGGGCTTCGGCTATGCGGGCTCCGGCGGACGCGGCGCGCGCGCCGTGCTCGAGGTGCGCTCGCGTGAGGTGCCGTTCATCCTCGAGCACGGGCAGACCGTCGGCCGCCTCGTCTACGAGAAGATGCTGGCGCGCCCCGACCGGCTCTACGGCCAGGGCATCGGCTCCAACTACCAGGCGCAGAACCTGAAGCTGTCGAAGCATTTCCGGGCGTAGGCAGCGCGCGCTTCGTTTCGGCCTTGAAACGCACTCACGCTGGGGGACGCGCCACGGCTCATAGAGCGCGATAGCATCGTAGGGCGCGATAGCGGAGCGTATCGTGCCAAATCAGATCTCATCGGCGGAATACGCTTCGCTATTCCGCCCTGCGCGCTGGGCAATCTTTCGAGCTCCAGGAGGTCGTCGAAGCACTGTAGAGCGCAATAGCGCAGCGTATCGCGCCAGATCGAGAGTCTCGGCGGGTTTAGCCCTCGGGGCATCCGCCCAACACCCCGGCCATCGCGGCGCGTTCGGGGGCGGGGTGCGCGTGGGTCTTG
>CAYVBN010000042.1:0-6216 GCA_964449645.1 uncultured Hyphomicrobiales bacterium | reverse complement strand
ATGTCGGTGTCGCCCATGTGATAGACGGTGGGCTCGCCCGCCGCCTTGATGATCACGCCGCACGGGTTGCCGAGATAGACCGACTTGCCGTCGGTCACGTCGCCCGACGAGTGATCGGCGCGCACGAGCGTGACCGTGAAGCCGCCGAGTTCCGTGGTGCCTCCGGTGTTCATGGGGTTGAACTTCTGCAATCCCTTGCTGCTGAGCCACATGCACAGCTCGAAATTCGTGGTCACGGTCGCGCCGGTCTGGGCCGCGATGTCGAGCGTGTCCCCGACGTGGTCGCCGTGGCCGTGGGTGAGGACGATATGCGTGACCCCTTTGATCGCCGCCGCCTTGTCCGACGTGAAGGCCGGATTGCCGGTGAAGAATGGATCGATCAGCAGTGATTTGCCGCCGAAATCGAGGCGGAACGCGGAATGCCCGTACCAGGTGATCTGCATGGTCGTACTCGTGCGTTGAGGGTAAGGCCGGGGAGCATAAGCCGCGCGGCGCGAGGATCAACCGAATGCAAATACCCAGGACCGTAGGGCGGAATAGCGCAGCCTATTCCGGCATCGCCCACATCGGCGGGATACGCCTTCGGCTATCCCGCCCTACGGGCTTTCTTCTTTTGGCGGCGGTGCCGGCCCGTGCTAGGCCCTCGGCCATGCCGGCTTCCATCCTTTCGCTTGTCGAAACCGCCCCTTTGCTGCCGCCGCGCGGAGCGCTGATCGGGCTCGACCTCGGAACGAAGACGATCGGCGTCGCCTCGAGCGACCCGGACCGCCGTCTGGCGACCGGCGTCGAGACCATCGCACGGACGACCTTCACGGCCGATGCCAAGCGCGTCCTTGCCCTCGCGGCAGAGCGCAAGGCGGTCGGGTTCGTCCTCGGGCTTCCGATCAACATGGACGGCAGCGAGGGTCCGCGCGCGCAGTCGACCCGCTCGTTCGCGCGCAATTTCGCCCGGATGACCGAGTTGCCGATCGCGCTCTGGGACGAACGGCTGTCGACCGCGGCCGTCGAGCGGGAGCTGATCGCCGCCGACGCCAGCCGCGCCAAACGCAAGGCCGTGATCGACCAGCACGCGGCCGCCTACATCCTCCAGGGAGCCCTCGACCGCCTGGCCCGGCTGCAGGTCCGAACGGACTGACATGACCGCCGTCCTTTCTGTGCTGATTCCGATCTTCCTGCTGATCGCGACGGGTGCCTTGGCCAGGCGCTTCGTGGCGAAGGAGGAAATGCACTGGATCGGTCTCGAGCGGCTCGTCTACTACATCCTGTTTCCGGCACTCCTCATCGAGACACTCGCCCGCGCCGACCTCACCGGCGTTCCCATCGCGGGTGTCGGCGGGGCCTTGCTGATGACGGTGCTGATCGTCGCCGGGCTTTGCCTCCTCATGCGGCCCGTGCTGGCGGCGCGACTGGGGATCGACGGCCCGGCCTTCACGTCGCTGTTCCAGGCTTCGATCCGCTTCCAGACGTTCATCACCCTGGCGCTGACGGCGGGACTTTACGAGCGTCAGGGCCTCGCCCTCGCCTCGGTGGCGATCGTTGCTTTGATTCCGGTGCTGAACGTCCTCTGCGTCACCGTCCTCGCCCACTATGCGGCGCCGAAACGGCCGAGCGTGCGCACGGTCGTGGCCGAGGTCGTCAGAAATCCGCTGATCTGGTCCTGCGTCGCTGGCATCGTGCTCAATCTCATCGCGCTCCCGATTCCCGCATCGGTTTACGCCTATGCGGACGCTCTCGGCCGCTCCTCGCTCGCGCTCGGACTTCTGATGGTCGGCGCTGGACTGAGCGTGCACGGCCTGCTGCGGCCGCGGCCGGTGACCTTCATGGCCTGCGCTTTCAAGCTGGTGCTCGTGCCGACCTTCGCGCTCGCCCTCGCCCACGCTTTCGGCGTATCCGGCATCGGCCTCGCCGTCGTGGCGTGCTGCGCAGCCGCGCCCACCTCCTCCAGCGCCTATGTGCTGGCACGGCAGATGGGAGGCGATGCGGAGCTTCTCGCCGAAATCCTCACCGTGCAGACCGTGCTGGCAGCCGCGACCATGCCGGCCATCATTGCCTTCGTGACGTAGCGCACATGACGTAGCGCACGTCCGATCTGGTTGGATGGAAACGCGCCATGCCACCCGTGCGACTGGATACACGAAGGGCGGGCACTCGGCCCGCCCTTCGGCAAATGACTCGTTTCACGTCATCAGCAACGATCGTCCATCTTCAGTCCCAGCGGGCAACCTGGACCGAGCTGGTTCCAGTCGATCGCGCCACCGTCTGAATTATAGCCGACCGGGCCTTGCGCGTAGCCGGGCACGTAAGCATAGGCTCCGCCGATCGGATATCCGGGCGCGGCCGCGTAAGCCGGACCGTATTCCAACCCCGGCGCATACGCATAAGCGCCCGGCCCGTATGGCTCATAACCGTACGCCGCCGGATATGGCCCATAGCCGAGCGCGGCGGCGGTCCCGAGCGCTGTGCCGGCCGCAAGGCCGACGCCCGCCACCGCACCACCCACGGCCGCAGCCGCGGCGCTGTGATGAACGCGGTTTCTCTGGGTCCACGCCAACGAGGGAGTCGCCGCAGTCACGGCAAGAGCGCCCACGAGACCGAGCGAAAGTGCAGTTTTGGTGAGCAGCGTATTTGTCATGGAGAGTCTCCTGTCTTCTTTTTCCAGCCGACCGGGCTGGAGTGGGTGGTGCAGGCGTTGCCTCCCCTGAAACCTGCTAGGCTTTTTCTGGCCTGCGGTCCCCCGATAACCCCCCTCTGCAACACCGGTTCCTGAGACCTCGATCTCCGTGCGCGGCGATCAGGTCACAAGATCGAGACATGTCCTCGGATGTTTCATGCGTGTTTTGAATTTGCGCCGACAGATAAAGTTTGTATCGACGTGCAAGCTCATGAGGGACAAGTCTGGGCGACAAGTCCGTACGTGAAAAACGCCGGCCCGCGCGCGAGCCGGCGCTTTCGCGTCAACAGCGGTCGAGCTGTTTCTGATTCAAGCTGCAGCCGGGGCCGAGCTCGGACCGGCTGAACGCCTCGCCGCCTGCCTTGTATTCCACGGGCCCGCGATCCCAGCCGCGGTATCGGAACGGACCCGGATCATATGGTCCCGGCGCATACGCATAAGCCGGACCGTAATCATAGGCGTAGCCTGGGTCGTAATAGCCATAGGCATAGCCGGGCTCGTAAGAGCCGTAGCTCGACGCCGCAGCCGCGCCGATCAGGGCGCCGGCGGCAAGCCCAAGACCTACGCCAGGACGGAAATGATGGTGGAAGTCGCGCGCAAGCGTCGGGGTCGCGGCGCTGAACGCAAGCGCACCGGCCAGCCCCAAGGCCACTGCGGCGCGGCTGACAGTATGTGTCATGAGGGTCTCCTCTGATCGTTGTCAGACATCACGAGATCCAGATTTTTCTGATGTGCGATCGACCGGGTTCGGTATCTCAGGACTTGTCTTGCATCGGTCCTTTCGGTCGTCGTCTTTTGTGAGTCGCTCGTGTCCGCCCGTCATGCGGGATAACCCTCGCCCTCCGGGCCGGTTCCAGATGTCCGACCGCCGCCCGCCGCCGCTCGGTCACAAGACCGGGAGCGGGCTTCGGTACCGCGCAGGAACGATCAGATTTGTTTGAAGAAAACAAAATGCGGGAAAGCGCCAGTTCGTTCAGTACGCCACACTACGACCAAAGTCGGGCTCAGAATCTTCCGTTAGGTCACTTCTCTCCTTGCGCCGACATGGGACGATAGAAGACCTGAGGCGACAGAGAGCATGGTGGAGCATGGTGGCGTGCCGAACATAAGTCCGGCCTATCGGCGTCCGGAAAAGTTCGTGTCCGAACCAAAACGTTCAGCAACAAACCCTTTCGAGAAAAATCATCCCGCTCCAGCTTGAGAGAGAACGCGCTCCAGCAATTGGTCTGCCGTGCCCGGCGCCACGGCGGCCGTCCCATAGGTCATGCCGCGCCTGCTACTGAGACGTGTTGCCGCGAAGGTATTTGCGATTTCCGGCGGCGCGCTCGCCGCCAGCGCCGCGGCGGCCGACAGCACGGCAAGCCGCTCCACGATACCGCGGGCATCGCCTTCGCGATCCGGACTTTTGAGATCGCGTTCGATGGCTGCCGCCGCTTCGGCCGCCGCGGGCAGGCTCCCGGACTGATCGACGATTTCGGAGAATACGCC
Source organism: uncultured Hyphomicrobiales bacterium (assembly GCA_964449645.1). Classification (GTDB taxonomy): domain Bacteria; phylum Pseudomonadota; class Alphaproteobacteria; order Rhizobiales; family Xanthobacteraceae; genus CAYVBN01. Next base: position 2,057 of record CAYVBN010000042.1, on the reverse strand, counting down.
GAGCACCGCGTCCGGCTCGCGTGAGACCGCCCGCAGCACGTCGAGGCACACGACGTTGCCGGAACCTTCCCAGATGGCATTGACGGGCGCCTCGCGATAGAGCCGCGCCATGACGCCCTGCTCGACATAGCCGTTGCCGCCGAGACACTCCATCGCCTCGTAGATGAATTGCGGCGCAATCTTGCAGATCCAATATTTGGCGACCGGCGTGAGCAGGCGCGCGCGTGCCGCCTCCTGCGGATCGTGGTCCGCATGGTCGAACGCGCGGCAAAGCCGCATCACGAGCGCGAGCGTGCCTTCACGATCGAGCGCCAGATCCGCAAGCACGGTGCGCATCATCGGCTGGTCGACGAGCCTGCGTTGGAACACGCTGCGATGACGCGCATGATGGACCGCGTGCGCCAGCGCGGCGCGCATCAGGCCGGCGGAGGAGATGGCACAATCGAGGCGGGTCAGTTGCACCATCTCGATGATGGTGCGCACGCCGCGTCCCTCCTCCCCGACTCTCCAGGCGAAGGCCTCCGCGAACTCGACTTCCGAAGACGCGTTCGAGCGATTGCCGAGCTTGTCCTTGAGGCGCTGGATGCGGATCGCGTTGACCGATCCGTCGGGACGGAAGCGCGGCAACAGAAAGCACGTCAGCCCGCCGGGCGCCTGCGCCAGCACCAAAAAGAAATCGCACATCGGCGCCGACATGAACCACTTGTGACCGGTGAGCACGTAGCCTTCCCCACGAGGCGAGGCACTGGTCGTGTTCGCCCGCACGTCGGTGCCGCCCTGCTTCTCGGTCATGCCCATCCCGAGCGCGAGGCCCTTCTTCTCGGTCCACGGGCGGAAGCTCGGATCATAGGTGCGGCTCAGGATCTTGCCGATGAGCTGATCGCGCAGCCCGGGCTCGGCCGCGAGCGCGGCGACCGCGGCGCGGGTCATCGTGACCGGACACATGTGACCGTTCTCGACCTGCGCCACCATGTAATAGCGCGCCGCCCGCATCACCTCGGCCGGTGCGGCCGCGCGCGAGCCGTCCGGATTCCAGGTGCTCGCGTGCAGGCCCGCCCCGATGCTCTCCTCCATGAAGCGGTGGTAGGCTGGGTGGAACTCGACCACGTCCTCGCGAAAGCCGCGCGCGTCGAAGGCGCGCAACTCGGGCGGGTGCACCTCGGCGAGCCGCGCCGCCTCGGCCATCTCGGCCGAACCCCAGTGCCGGCCGAAGACGGAGAGCGCCGAACCGCCGCCTCCGCCATTGGCGGCGACGGCCTCCTGGAGGGCACGGTCCTGACCATAGAGGTCGACGTCGCCGTAGGGCGGCGGCTGGTTGAACACCTCGTGGGTCTCGAAACGAGCCGGATTCGACATGCGATCCCCTTCCGGCGGGGATGCTAGCACGCAGAACGCTTTTGCTGCCGAAGGATTAACCTCGCCGAGCCCGGGCCTGTGGAGCGGGTCAATCCGGCCTTGCCCACCCCGCCAAGTCCGCCTATAGGTGCCGCTTTAATGAACATCGCTCCGAAATCCTCGTTCGTTCTCCACCAGCGCCACCTGTTGGGGATCGAAGGTCTTTCGCACGAGCAGATCATCGGGCTGCTCGACCTCGCCGAGGAGTTCGTGGAGCTCAACCGGCAGATCGAGAAGAAGCGCGCCTCGCTGCGCGGCCGGACCCAGGTCAACCTGTTCTTCGAAGCCTCCACCCGCACCCAGTCGTCCTTCGAGCTCGCCGGCAAGCGGCTCGGCGCCGACGTCATGAACATGGCGGTGAGCTCCTCCTCCATGCGCAAGGGCGAGACGCTGATCGACACGGCGATCACGCTCAATGCCATGCACCCGGACGTCCTGGTCGTGCGCCATCATGCGTCCGGCGCGGTCGAGCTCCTCGCCCGCAAGGTGGATTGCTCGGTCATCAACGCCGGCGACGGCGCGCACGAACACCCGACGCAGGCGCTGCTCGACGCGCTCACCATCCGCCGCAACAAGGGCCGCCTCGAAGGACTGATCGTCGCCATCTGCGGCGACATCCTGCATTCGCGCGTCGCGCGTTCGAACATCATCCTGCTCAATAC
>CAYVBN010000041.1:0-1734 GCA_964449645.1 uncultured Hyphomicrobiales bacterium | reverse complement strand
CGCGGCTCTACGTCTATCACGCCGAATCGACGCCGGGATCGGAGCAGTCAGCGACCTTCAAGGTGATGGAACGGCGGCTTCTCAGGGGCATCATGAACCCGGCCATGATCGCCGCCTGGGTCTTCGGCCTCCTCACCGCGGTCGCCGCCGACGTGTGGCTCGATCCGTGGTTCCACGCAAAGCTCCTCCTGGTCCTGGTCATGACCGGCTTCCATGGCTGGCTGGCGCGCTGCCGGAGAGAATTCGCAGAGGACCGCAACCGCTATTCGCCGCGCACCTGGCGCATCGCCAACGAGGTGCCGACGGTCCTCATGGTCCTCATCGTCATCCTCGTGGTGGTCAAGCCCTTCTGACCGTCCGCCCCGCGGTGCGCTGCCGCTCCCCCTTGCTCTTGGCAGACCGAGCGACTATCTTCCCGCCACCATCCGATAAGCAGACAGGCGCCGGTCGCCCTTGCAGCACCGAGGCGCCGACCAGCTAGAAGCCCGGTCGAAGTTCTGCACCTCCCCCTTCAAACGCTCTGTCGTTTCCAACCAGAGATTTATTCTTCATGCCCGAAATGAAACTGAAGGACCTCAAGGCGAAGTCGCCGGCTGAGCTCCTTGCCTTCGCCGAGGAACTCGACGTCGAGAATGCGAGCACGCTGCGCAAGCAGGAGCTGATGTTCGCGATCCTGAAGCAGCTCGCCGCCCGCGACACCGAGATCATCGGCGAGGGCGTGGTCGAAGTGCTCCAGGACGGCTTCGGCTTCCTGCGTTCGCCCGATGCCAACTACCTTGCCGGCCCCGACGACATCTACATCTCGCCCTCCCAGATCCGGCGCTTTTCGCTCCGCACCGGCGACACGGTCGAAGGGCAGATCCGCTCGCCCAAGGACGGCGAGCGCTACTTCGCCCTCCTCAAGGTCAACACGATCAATTTCGAGGACCCGGAGAAGGCCCGCCACAAGGTCCATTTCGACAACCTGACGCCGCTCTATCCCGACGAGCGCTTCAAGATGGAAGTCGACAATCCGACCGGCAAGGACATGACGGCGCGGGTGCTCGACCTGGTCGCCCCGCTCGGCAAGGGGCAGCGCGCCCTGATCACCGCGCAGCCGCGCACCGGCAAGACCGTCATCCTGCAGAACATCGCCCATTCGATCACCGCCAACCATCCCGAGTGCTACCTGATCGTGCTGCTCATCGACGAGCGGCCGGAGGAAGTCACCGACATGCAGCGCTCGGTGAAGGGCGAGGTCATATCCTCGACCTTCGACGAGCCGGCCTCGCGCCACGTGCAGGTCGCCGAGATGGTCATCGAGAAGGCCAAGCGCCTGGTCGAGCACGGCCGCGACGTGGTGATCCTGCTCGACTCGATCACCCGCCTCGGCCGCGCCTACAACACGGTGGTGCCGTCCTCGGGCAAGGTGCTGACCGGCGGCGTCGACGCCAACGCGCTGCAGCGCCCGAAGCGCTTCTTCGGCGCCGCCCGCAACATCGAGGAAGGCGGCTCGCTCACCATCATCTCGACGGCGCTGATCGATACCGGCAGCCGCATGGACGAGGTGATCTTCGAGGAGTTCAAGGGCACCGGCAACTCGGAAATCATCCTCGACCGCAAGGTCGCCGACAAACGCGTCTTCCCGGCGATCGACATCACCCGCTCGGGCACGCGCAAGGAAGAGCTGCTGGTCGCGCCGGACGTGCTCAAGAAGATGTACGTGCTCCGCCGTATCCTCATGCCGATGGGCAC
>CAYVBN010000040.1:0-6119 GCA_964449645.1 uncultured Hyphomicrobiales bacterium | reverse complement strand
ACCGCGATGCCGAGCGGGTTGGTGCCGAGCAGCAGCTCGGTGCCGCCCCACACCGCCATGTGGTTGGCGTTGGCGACCGCCGCATAGAGACCGATCATGCCGTGCTCGGCCGGCATTGCCGCGTAGAGCCCGGCGGTGCCGGCGTGGTTGGAGCGGCGGACGCCGACCCAGCCGATGCCGGAATCACGCGCCAGCGCGATCGCCGTGTCGGTCGCACGGCCGACCACCAGATGACCCATGCCGTTGTCGCCGTCGACCAACGCGGTGGCCGCCGCGGTCTTGCTGACGCGGATGTCGGGCCGCTTGTTGATCCCGCCGGCACGCAGCCGGCGCACATATTGCGGGAGGCGGAAGATGCCGTGCGCATCCGCGCCCGTGAGATCCGCCTCGGTCATCAGTTGGGCGACCCGCGCCGCATCGGCCGCCGGCAGCCCCTCGACCACGAACACGTCCGCGATAAACGCCGCCACCGCCTTGGCGGGAACGCGCGGCGCTGCATCCGGACGGGCGGCCGCCGAGCGCCGTCCTGTGGCTCCCTCGTTCATCGCCTCACCTCGCCCGCGCGTCGCGCTTGCCGGCGCCCGCCATTCCGCCGAGCAGCGTTGCACCGTTGCCCAGGATGGCCGCGCGCTCGCTTTCGGCGATCGACAGCGCCTTCACCTGCCGCACGCATTCCAGCGTGCCCATGTCGAACGGATAATCGCTGCCGAGCAGAACGTGCGCGGGCCCGAAGGTCGAGACGAGGAATTCGAGCGCCGGCCGGCCGTGCAGGATGGTGTCGAAATAGAGCCGGCGCAGCGAGGCGTCGGGTGGCTCCTTGAGCCGGACCTGCGGTTCGGGGCGCACCTGCCATCCGTGCAAGAAGCGTCCCGCCTGATAGGGCACGAAACCGCCGCCGTGCACGAGGCAGAACTTGATCGCCGGATAGCGCTCGACCACCCCGCCGAAGACCAGCGACGCCGCGGCGATCGTGGTGTCGAGCGGATTGCCGATGAGGTTCGTCAGATAATAGGACTTGAGACGATCCACCCCCGCGATCTGCGTCGGATGGATCATCATGAAGGCGCCGAGCTCGTTGGCCGCCGCCCAGACGGGCTCAAGGGCCGGATCGTCGAGGTTGCGGCCGTTCACGTTCGATCCGATCTGCGCGCCGCGCAGTCCGAGATTGCGCATGGCGCGGCGCAGTTCCTGCGCGGCAGCTTCCGGCGCCTGCATCGGAAGCGTGGCGATGCCGAGCAGGCGCTCGGGCAGCTGCGCGACCGTCTTGGCGATCTGATCATTCTGGATCGTAGCGAGCGTGGCATTGAGCGCGCCGTCGATGCCGTAGAGGAAGGTCTGCGGCGTGTTCGACAGCACCTGGGCGTCGACTTCGGAGGTGTCCATGTCGCGCAGGCGCCGTTCCAGATCCCAGCCGCCGCGGGGAAACGGCTTGTAAGGAACCCCGTTGACCTCGAGGACCGCGAACTCCCCGTCGATCGGCGTCAGCCGCGGCCCGATCGCCGGCGCTTCCTTGGCGATCAGCCGCATGGTCTCTTCGCTCAGGATGTGGGCGTGGACGTCGATATTTCGTGCTTGCGACATGCTTTTCCTCCCAGTGCGCCCACTCTTTAGCCCGGCCGGCGGCAGGGAGAAAGGGCGGTCGGCGCGGAGCGGCGGTGCGTTCGCGAGGCGTGCCGGACCCTGTATCTTGCGGTCGAAAGTCTGTATTGGGCTGGGCCGGTGGAAACGCGCGAGGGACGGACCATGGACGAGACGACTGCGAAGCAGAAGAAACAGCAGGACGGAACGGTTTCCTACGCGGAAAGGCGATGGCAGTCCGACGTCATCGTCGACCTGATCAAGCAGTTCGGATTTCCCTACATCGCCCTCAACCCGGGCGCGAGCTATCGCGGCCTTCACGATTCACTCGTCAACTACGGCGGCAACAGCCCGCCAATGCTCCTGTGCCAGCACGAGAAGATCGCCGTGCAGATCGCGCACGGCTATGCCAAGGCGACCGGCAAGCCGATGGTGGCGATCGTGCACGACGTGGTCGGGCTGCTGCACGCCACGATGGGGATCTACTATGCCTACATCGATCGCGCCCCGATCTTCGTCATCGGCGCGACCGGCCCGATGGACGAGAGCCGGCGGCGTCCCTTCATCGACTGGATCCACACCGCCAACGTGCAGGGCGAGCAGGTCCGTCACTACGTGAAATGGGACTATCAGCCCGGCAGCATCGAGGGGGTGCCGGATTCCTTCGCGCGCGCCTACGCGGCGATGATGATCGAGCCGCAGGGCCCGATCTACATGTGCTACGACGCCTGGCTGCAGGAACAGCCGCTGCAGAAGGACATTCAACTTCCCAAGGTCATCGACGCGCAGGTGCCGGTGCCGATGGCGGCCGATCCGGGCGCGCTGGCGAAAATCGCCGACCGGCTGCTCGCGGCGAAATTTCCCATCCTGATGGCCGAATATGTCGGCCGCAGCCCCGACGGCTTCGCCAACCTGGTGGCGCTCGCGGAGACGATCGGCGCGGGCGTCTATGACGTCAACGCGCGACTCAATTTTCCCAATCGGCATCCGCTCAATCTGAGCATGGACAAGCGCGTCTTCCGCGACGCCGACCTGATCCTGACGCTCGACGTGCGCGATTGGGAAAAGTCGACCCACATCATCGAGCGCACCAAGCGCGAGACCGTGCCGCTCTATCCGGCGACCTGCGAGATGATCGAGCTCGGCTTCGGAGACATCGGGTTGAGCAAATGGTCGATGGACTACACGCGCATGCCGAACTCCAGCCTGCGCGTCCTCGGCGACACCGCGACCGCCATTCCCGAACTGACCCGCCTATTGCGCGAGCGCATCGCGGCGAAGCCGGCTCTCGCCGAGACGATCCGCGCGCGCGCCGCGGCGGTCGGCAAGCGGCACGACGAGCTTTTCCGCAAATGGGAAGAAGAGTCGCGCAAGGACTGGGACGGCCGACCGATCACCCTGCCGCGGCTCGCCCATGAAATGTGGGACGTGATCAAGAACGAGGACTGGGTGCTCACCGCCTGCACGTTGCAGGATTGGGCGCTGAAATTGTGGGACTTCGACAGGCCCTATCGGCACGCCGGCAAGGCGCTCGGCACCGGCACGCAGATCGGCACCTCGCTCGGCGTCGCGCTCGCACACCGCGGCACGGGACGGCTGGTCGTCGACATCCAGCCCGACGGCGACCTCATGTTCGACGCCGGCGCGCTGTGGACCGCGGCCAAGAACAACATCCCGTTCCTGATCGTGATGTACAACAATCGCGCCTACTTCAACGACTGGGAGCATCAGATCCGCGTCGCGGAACTGCGCGGCACCCCGGTCGAGCGCGCCTATATCGGGCAGGACATCGCCGGGCCCGAGCCGGACTTCGCCACCCTGGCGCGGTCTTGCGGCTGGTACGCCGAAGGGCCGATCGAACAGCCGCAGGATATCGCCGGCGCGCTCAAGCGCGCGATCGCCAAGGTCAAGGCGGGCCAGCCGGCGCTCGTCGACACGATCGTGCGCCACCGCTGAGCGGAGGCGCGCCGTGGGTGACGCGGCACGGCACGCCTCAGCGTGCCGAACCGCTCACCTGCTGCGGCTCGTTGTCGGGCGATTCGATCACCATTCCGGAGACCGGTTCGATCCAGGTGAGGTGAGTCCGCACGGCCTTCACGCCGGGAACGTTCTCCGCGCATACTCTGAGCGCTTCACCCTGCTTTTCGTCCGTGATCGTGCCCCAGAGATCGACCTCGCCGTTGCGGACGATGACGTCGATCAGAGCGAGCGGAGCCCAAGACTGCTTCTGCAGATCGGCCAGGATGCGCTCGCGGATATCGCCATCCGCCTTCCCGGCGGCCGGAATGGCCTGCCCGAGACTCGCCAGTGCGTGCAGCAGATTCGCCCGGCTGACGATGCCGACGACCTTTCCGTCGCTCACCACCGGCAACCGCTTGATCTGCCGGCGCTCCATCGTCCGCACGATTTCATCGAGCGGCGTGTCGGGCGTGACGGTGATGGGATCAGGCGTCATCACGGTCTCGATCTTGCGGCCGTGGGAGTGGACGTAATCCTGCGCGAGATTTCTCGGGCCGATGAGGAACTCCAGCCAGCGCGGCCGTTTCCGTTCGGTGCCCAGCTCCGCCCGACGCAGGAAGTCACCTTCCGTCACCATGCCGACGAGATTGCCCGTCCGATCGACCACCGGCAGACCGCTGATGCGGTTCTGCAGCATCAACTGGGCGGCCTCGAGCACGGACGCCTCCGGGCCGATCGACACGACGTGGCGTGTCATCACGTCGCCTGCTTTCATGCGATTCTCCTTACTGTGCCCCCGCGTTCGTCCACTCCGCTGCGATCGAGGTCGACCGGGTAAGGGGCGGCTCTACCATAACTTAACAGAAGCAGCATGCCGCAACTCGAGAAATCGGGCGGCGCCGATCCCGCATCAGGCATGGACGACCGCGCCCATGGAAATGGGAAAGCACGATTTTTCCCGAAATCGGAGGCCACTTTTCGGGATCATGATTTTTGACCAAGCATGATCTTATCCGAAAACCGGGGCCACTTTTCGGGATCATGCTGTTGGCGAAGCATGATCTTGCCGAAAACCGGGAGCCACTTTTCGGGATCATGCTGTTGGTGAAGCATGATCTTGCCGAAAACCGGAGGCCACTTTTCGGGATCATGCTTTACGGTACGTAGCGCACGCGCCCGGTCTCGCTCACGTCGTAGCCGCCGAATTCCTTGGCGCGTGCCGCGAGCGCTGCCGTGCGCAGAAAGGCGACCAGCGCCTGCAGCGGCGGGCGGAAGTAATCGCGCTGCCGCAGCACGAGGTCGAAGCGCTCCCACACCAGCGGAATGAAATCGAGACCCGCCGCCTGCGCGGCCGAACGGGTGGCAATGCCGCAATCGGCACGCCCCGAGCGGATTGCCTGCGCGGTATCGGCTCCGGTCGGACAGGTCGGCCCGACGACGAGCTGATCCCGGCTGACGCCCGCGCGATGCAGCAGCGCGAGCAACAGGAGCTGGGCGCCCGCTCCCTTGGGACGCAGCGCAAGCCGCGCCCCGCCCGTCACGACGTCCCCCAGCGAGGCGAGCCGCATCGGATTGCCGGGCGCGACCAGAAGCCCCTGCTCGCGGCGGGCGAAGCAGATGAGCACCGAGTCGTGCAGCCGGCCGCTGCCGCGCAGCGCCTCGACGTTGGCGTCGGCATCCCCTTCGAGCGGATGCAGATGAATGGCGGCCGCCACGACCTCGCCGGCCACGAAGCGCTCCAGGCCACGCCCGCTCCCCTCCGGCAGGCTCGCCAGCCCCGATCCGCTCTCCCGCAGCGCCCATTCGAGCAGCGGATCGTGACTGCCGCCGACGATCGGCGGCGCCTCGGCCGGCGCCAGCCCGTCCGGCCGGACCAGGCTCGCGGCCAGCCAGCGGTCGATCTCGGCTTTGGGAAAGAGCCAGCGGCCCGTGACCTTCGTGCAGGGGATCGCCCCTTCCGCCACGAGCTCGTAGAGCTTGCGTTCTTTGAGGCGGAGGTAGGTCGCGGCCTCAAGCGTGGTCATCAAGTCCATGATTATTCCTGCGCAAATATGCACAGTTTACAGATTTGAAGCACCTCGGAAAAGATGCGAAAAAATCTCAAAGGACAGTCAGATGACGGACGGCGCATCTGCACTCAGCTTAGTGCTCGGCGGCGATCCGGCACTCTATGCCATCGTGCGGCTGTCCCTCGGCGTGAGCCTGGGGGCGACGGCGCTCGCGGCCATGCTGGCGCTGCCATTCGGAGCGTTCCTCGCACTGGTTCGCTTTCCGGGCCGCACGTTCCTGGTCATCGTCATGAACGCCTTCATGGGGCTCCCGCCGGTGGTCGTGGGTCTCGCGGTGTTCCTGCTGCTGTCGCGCTCGGGGCCGCTTGGTTTTCTCGGCCTGCTGTTCACCCCGGAGGCGATGGTCATTGCCCAGGCGGCGCTGGTGGCTCCGATCCTCGTGGCGCTCACCCGGCAGACGGTCGAGGACCTGTGGGCCGAGTACAAGGATGAGCTCAATGCCATGCGCATCGGGCCGATCGAGCGCGTCGCCACCCTCCTGTGGGACGCACGTTTCGCGCTCGTGACCACCCT
>CAYVBN010000039.1:0-1984 GCA_964449645.1 uncultured Hyphomicrobiales bacterium | reverse complement strand
CATATTTATCAGGCGCGGGTCTATCTCGGGGTCAGCAACGGCGTCGCTGCCGAAGCCGAGCTCGATCTTGCCGAGCAGAATGGCGTCAGACCCGATCGCCTGCACCATCTCATGGCCGAGGCCTGGCTGCTCCAGGGCGATCCCGATGTGACGCGCTGGAGCACGTATGTGGGGCGCGGCGCCATTCGATTCTATCTGCCGCTGAACGTGCAGCTCCCGAACGATTTCTTCACCCAGGCGGTGATCGTCGCGAAGGATGTCGCGGCGCGCGAACGGCTGCACGCCAAGCTGGAGAAAGCATTGGCCGAGGATTTCCCCGGCCTGGTCAGCCGCATCTCCCCATTGGAGCTCGGACCGCCGGTCGGATGGCCGGTGCAATACCGGGTGAGCGGCCCGGATGTAGCGCAGGTGCGTGATCTCGCGCTCAGGCTCGCCCAGGTCATCGCCACCGATCCGAGAGCGGAGAAGATCAACTTCGACTGGCTCGAGCCGGCCCGGGAAGTCCGCATTCACATCGACCAGGACAAGGCACGCTTGCTGGGGCTGAGCTCGCAGGCGCTCGCAGGCGTTCTGAACACGGTCATGACCGGCACGCCGGTGACACAGGTGCGCGACGACATCTATCTGATCGACGTCGTCACCCGCGCAACCGACGAGCAGCGTGTCTCGCTCTCGACCCTGCCGACCTTGCAGGTGCCGATCCCCGGCGGCCGAACGGTTCCCCTCAGTCAGTTCGCGACGTTCGAGTACCAGCAGGATTACCCGCTGGTCTGGCGACGGGATCGCGTGCCGACGCTGACCGTGCAAGCGGACGTCGCCCCGGATGTTCTGCCCGAGACGGTGGTCAGCGCGCTGTCGCCTGCGGTCGAGAATTTGACCAAGAGTCTGCCGCGTTCCTACAACATCGCGGTGGGCGGGACCGTCGAGGAGAGCCAGAAGTCGCAGGCCTCCGTAATCGCGGTGGTGCCCGTGATGCTGCTCATCATGATCACCGTCCTGATGGTCCAACTGCGGAGCTTCCAACAGCTTTTCCTGGTTCTCAGCGTCGCCCCGCTCGGCCTGATCGGCGTGGTGGCGGCCCTGCTGGTCTCGCGCTAGCCGCTCGGTTTCGTCGCCTTTCTGGTGATTCTCGCGCTGCTCGGCATGATCACCAAGAACGCCGTCATTCTGATCGGTCAGATCGAGGCCGAACGCAGTCAGGGCAAGGGCGTCTGGCAAGCCGCGGTCGACGCCAGCAGCACCCGCTTCCGGCCCATCATGCTGACGGCAGTGTCGACCGTGCTCGGCATGATCCCGATCGCCCCGACGGTGTTCTGGGGGCCGATGGCGTTTTCCATCATGGGAGGATTGATGGCCGGGACGATTCTGACGCTCGTCTTCCTGCCCACGCTCTACGTCGCTTGGTTCAGGGGCAAGGAGGGAGCCTCCGATCCTCCGTTGTCCGCGAAGACGTAGACGCCGCGCATTGCAAGGGTTCACGCAAGCAGAGAGGAGAGAACGATGGAACAGATCGATCGCCGAAGGATGCTTCGAAACGTTCTGTACGGAACCGCGGCCGTGGTTTCTGGGCTGGCCCTGATGCAGGAAGAGCTCGCGGCGGCGCCCATCGCACTGGAGAAGGATCTCGACGAAAAAGCGGACAATTTCACCGAGACGGCTCAGGCGGTCGTCGTCACCGGACCGCGGCGACGACGGCGACGGCGCTGGGTCTGCTGGCGGCACCGAGGCCGGCGCGTTTGCGGGTGGCGTTGGTGACGGGCGGAATTCCCGAACTCGCCGAATAGACCTAGGCGCGGGAGCGGCGTCGCGTCGGTGCACCCGACGCGACGCAGGCCGGAGGTCGGGGCACGTAACAGAATGGCGCGGCGCACCGCCAGATCGACAGCGAAGGAATGAAGCCGTGCCGGCTTGCGCAAGACCGAGAAGACCGACGAGGCTCCGGGATCGGGCGTGCGTCCTTGCCGCTCTCGGCCTGGCGATTGCG